>JAFRQN010000333.1 GCA_017428585.1 Bacteroidota bacterium
TATATTAAATTTATAAAACTATTTATTTTATTATAATTAATTTTCAAAAATAAGAAATATTTTAATAATTTCTATATAAAACTTAAAATATTTCAAAATTCTATTGTTATACTTTAATGTATTTTTATAATACTTATTTGAAACGAATTATTATAAGCAATAAAACTATTATATATTTAAAACAAAATAATCTCTCAAAAGAGAGATTATTTTATTTATTAAATTATTATTATTCTATATTAATATAATAATATTATGGAATTTCAATTACAATAATAAAATCAGATTTGCCATATCTTAAATTTAATAATACAGACTCACCTTTATTTTTACTATTGATAATTTTCTTTAATTGTCCTGTTGTTTCGATTTTTTTCCTATCAGCTTTTAAAATAACACTGCCTGCTCTCATACCAGCTTTACTTGCTATTGAGTAATTTTTAACACTTTTTATTAAAACTCCATTATCTATATCAAGTTTTTCTTTTTCTGATTTAGAAAGCGATTCAATAGTAAAACCAATATCATCAAATTTAACAATTCCATCTGCATCTTCATCAATATCTCCAGATTTTACTTTATTATCTGACAAATCATCTGATTCATTAGCAGGTTTTAATTTAACTTTCTTTGTTATACTCTTTTTATCACGCCAAATAGTTAATGTTACTTCATCGCCTGCTCTATAAGTAGCTAATAATCCTTTAAGCTCTGCAACAGTACCAGTAGTTTTTCCATTTACTGCTAAAATAATATCTTCGGATTGAATTCCAGCACTTTCTGCAGCTGACTTTTCTTGTACACTATTAACAAGAACACCCTCTACCTTGTCAAGTCCAAAATATTTTGCTTCAGTACTATTAATATCTCTAATTTGAGCACCTATATATCCATATTCTACCTTGCCATTAGCAATTAAATCTTGAGCAGTAGCCTTAACTATATCTACAGGAACAGCAAAACCATAACCAATAAAAGAACCTGTTTGAGATGCAATAGCAGTATTAATACCAATTAAACTACCATTTAAGTTGAAAAGACCTCCACCACTATTTCCAGGATTAATTGCAGCATCTGTTTGAATATAATTTGCAATAGAATAAGCACTGCTGTTAAATGCACCAATATCACTTGTACCACGACCTAATGCACTAACAATACCTTGTGTAACAGTATGCTGTAATCTTAAAGGACTACCAACAGCAATAACCATTTCACCAGGTTTTACTTTTGACATATCTCCCAAATGAGCTGCAGGAAGGTTTTTACCATCTATTTTAATAATAGCTAAATCTGTAAGAGAATCAGTTCCTATTAATTTAGCTTCATATTCTTTTTTATCTGAAGTAATAACTGTAATTCCATTTTCTATTGCACCCTCAACAACATGATTGTTGGTTACAATATAACCATCTGGAGTTATAATAACACCAGAACCTGAACCCATACGTTTAGGCGTCTCAACTTCTCTATCTTCATTTTTATTATTTTTGTTACCATCACCAAAAGGCCAGCCAAAGAAGAAATCCTCAAGATCTCCGCCGAAAGATTGAAGTTGTTTTGCTTCAGATACAACTTGAATAGAAACAACGGTAGGAATGACGGCTTCACTTGCTGCAATATATGCATTGTTAACAGCTTTTGCTACATTATCTAATTGTACTGGAGGCATATTAGCTCCAATATTTGGTTTTTCTTTTGCAATAACAGAATCTAACCATCCAAAATGAACCGTAACAATAGCCATTATTGCAATAAAAGCACTACTAACATAAAAACAAGCTTCTTTGATTTTAGTCTTACTCATAATAAATTTAATCTCCTATTCTCCTAATTAAAATTAGAAGTAAAAACAAATAAATAAAATAATTAATTAAATTATTTAATCATTTATCATCAAATTCATCCTAAAGTTATTTTAAAAGTACTGTTTATAAATACGATAAGTTATTTAATTTGTTTAATAAAAAATTATTTTAATTTATAAAAATATATAATTATGGTCGGGTTCCTAATCTTGTATTGACATTAACTCCATATTTTTGTATTTGATCTAAAAGAGAATCTAATTTTACAACCATTTTTTCTATTTGATCTGTAAATTGTTTGTCATATATCAATTTAGAAACAGTTCCACCATTATTTCCTTTTATATCACTAATTATGACATTAGAATTATCTATAAGTTTATTTGCTGCATTAACTGTTGTATCAACCTTTACCAGCAAAGAATTTAAAGAATTAGTTGCAGTATTTAATTCATGGATTATCTGCTCTACCTCTGGTTTATTTTCAACAACAGCTTTATCTAAATTGTTAATAAGCAAATTGCTTTTATCAATAATCGAATTAATTTTAGTTTTATTATTCGTTAAAATACTTGACAAATCTTCAGTCATAGATTCAGTATTAGTAACAATCTTCTCTAAATTAGCCACTAATTCTTTATTATTTAATATACTATTTAAATTAATTATAGTAGAATCCAAGCCGTAAATAATTGGTTTTAATGCACTTCCTAATTTAGTAACTTCTGTCAGCATAGATGAAATATCAGAAACACAAATTCCAGGTAAAGTTTTTGAATAATCAAACTTTATTTTGGATTTTCCAGGATCTATTTCTATTTTTTTCCCACCTGTAATTTCCAGCATACTAATAACAGCTGTTGCATCTTCATATATTTCACAATTTTCTTTGATAGATACATTTATTTTTACTTTGCCATCTTCATTCCATACACTATTTACAATACCACAGTCAACTCCCTGCATAACAACAGGTGAACCTGGTGTTATTCCTGCTGAATTATCAAATTCTATTATTAATTCTTTACTTTTATCACCAAAATTAAGTCCTTTGGTAAATAAAATTAAAGCTCCTAATAAAATCAACCCAACAAAAGTAATAAATCCAACTTTCGCTTCATCTATTTTACTTCTATTCATTATATATTTTATAGTTATATATTATTAAATTCTAAAAATTATGAAATATATAGGTTACAAAAATAATTAAAAATAATTAAAATATTATATTTATCTTAATTTTTTAATTTAAAAATATATGAAACATATTTGATTACTTATCATATTATATAATAAAACCAATCTTAATATATTTGTTTTTTTTTATAATTTTTTATTATATTTGTAAGTAATTAGTTTAACTGTATTATTTTTATAACATAAAAAAGAGTTGTATATCGATCAATATTCTAATTATTTTTTATTAGTTAAATTTTAAAATACATTATTAAAAATGCAAAAGAGTTATAATTACTTATTATATCCAAAAGTATATTTAATTGCATTTATGCAGTTTTTGGTTTCTCTTTTCTATGTTGTAGAAGCAAGTGATAAAATAGAATATACATTAGAATATAATAACCTGCTTATATCCAGTAATATAAATATTTTTATTGGAGAAGGTGATATTTTTTGTCAAAGCCAAATAAAGCCAATACCAATAAATAGAAATAACTATAAAAAGCAACAATATAATGTAGTAGAACATGCAAAAAGAACATTAAAAATATCTTTATCCAATCAAGATTTAAATATCATTCCTTATAATGTTTTTGAATGCAATAATTTGCAATATTTAGATTTAAGCAATAATAATCTAACCAAATTACCAAAGGAAATAACAAAATTAACACAGCTCAAGGAAATAAAATTAAATAATAACAAATTTAAGCAATTTCCTATAGAACTCTTAGAAATGCCAAATCTAAAAAAAATAGATTTGTCTAATAATAGTATTCCTGTAATTGATAATGATTTCAGCAAATTACCTTACTTGCATGAATTAAAACTTTCTTCCTGCAGTATTCAAAAACTAAAAAGTTCTTTTTTAAATAATAAATTTCTAAAATATTTAGATTTATCAAACAATAAACTTGAATACTTCCATTTTGAAATAAATCCTTCTTCAATAGAAATAATAAATTTAGCAAAGAATAAACTTACAGCTATACCACAAGATATAAATAAATTAACACGATTAAAAAAATTAGTTTTAGCTGATAATTATTTAACCGAACTGCCTAAAAGTATTAATCAGTTATCTTCTCTATGCGATTTGGATTTAAGTTCCAATGAAATATCGACCTTAGATAATTCTTTTTGCAAATTAATATCATTATGCACATTAAATATAAGTGCTAATAAAATTAATAATTTACCTACACAAATCAAATCTTTATCGAATTTGCAGTCTTTAAGTATATCTTATTCAAAAACACGAAAAGTGCCAGAACAAATTTTCTTATTAGAAAATTTAAAATATTTAGACTTGTCTGGCAATCACTTAACTGATTTGCCTAAATCAATTACAAAACTAAAAAAACTCGAAGATTTGGATTTGTCATTTAACAACCTAAGAAATATACCAAATTTATTATTTGAAATAAAAACATTAAAACATTTAACAATTTCAGATAATTTTATACGAACTATTCCTAATGATATAAAAAACTTATCAGAGTTAATATCACTTAATCTTATAAATAATAGTATAATAGAATTGCCGCCTGAGATTTCTGCATTATCAAATTGTAAAATAATGTTATTATCTAATAATAAAATCA
>JAFRQN010000334.1 GCA_017428585.1 Bacteroidota bacterium
AATATTCCAAAAAAAATATTTTATTATTGTTATTAAATATATTTTTTTTAATTTATTTTTTTTATTAATATTGTATAAATAATAACGTCTAATAAATTATAGAAACAATTATAAAAAAAAGGATTTATATATGGTACACTACAAAGAATTAGGTTTGGTAAACACTCGTGATATGTTTGCCAAAGCAGTAAAGGGCGGTTATGCTATTCCTGCTTATAATTTCAACAATTTGGAACAATTGCAAGCTATAATTCAAGCATGTGTTGAAACTAAATCTCCTGTTATTTTGCAGGTTTCAAGCGGCGCAAGAAAATATGCCAATCAAACATTGCTTCGTTTCTTAGCGCAAGGCGCTGTTGAATATTCAAAAGAATTAGGTGGAAATATTCCTATCGTGCTTCATTTAGATCATGGCGATACTTTTGAATTATGCAAATCCTGCATAGATTTAGGTTTTTCATCTGTAATGATTGATGGTTCTCACCTGCCATACGATGAAAACGTTGCATTGACAAGAAAAGTTGTAGAATATGCTCATCAATTTGACGTTACAGTTGAAGGCGAACTTGGCGTACTTGCTGGTGTTGAAGATGAAGTTTCTGCTGAAAAACATACTTATACACGCCCAGAAGACGTAGAAGATTTTGTAAAGAAAACTGGTGTTGATTCGCTTGCTATTTCTATTGGCACTTCTCATGGCGCTAATAAATTTAAGCCAGAACAATGTACACGCAATGCTGACGGCGTTTTAGTACCTCCTCCACTGCGTTTTGACATATTGGAAGAGATAGAAAAACGTATCCCTGGCTTCCCTATTGTTTTGCACGGTTCTTCATCTGTTCCTCAAGATCAAGTTGCTATTATTAATAAATATGGCGGACAACTAAAAGATGCTATCGGCATTCCTGAAGAACAATTAAGAAAAGCTGCTAAATCTGCAGTATGCAAAATAAATATTGACAGCGATGGACGTCTTGCCATGACAGCATCCGTTCGTGAAGTATTGGCATTAAAGCCTGCTGAATTTGATCCTCGTAAATATTTAGGCCCTGCACGTGATAATCTAAAGAAATTATACATGCACAAAAACTTAAATGTTCTTGGTAGCGCAAATAAAGCATAAATTTTTCATTTTATATTAATAAATATAGGAATTTTAATTCCTATATTTATTAATTTTTTATACACTATAAATAGATATTATTATGAAACAAATGTGGTCTTCTTGGCGGTCTCAGTATATAGATTCATTTAAAGATGAAAAAAAAGACAACAGCGGTTGTGATTGTTTTATCTGCAGAGCCATTAAAAATACTGATGTAGATAAGGAAAAAGATTTTTTAGTTGTTAAAAGACAAGCTAACTGTATTGCGCTGCTGAACAAATATCCATACAACAATGGTCATGTTTTAGTTGCTCCTTTAGAACATATTTCTGATTTCACATTGCTAAACAGCAAAACATTATCAGAAATAATGGAGTTAATAAAGCGAATTATAGCCATAGAGAAAAATATGTTTAATCCTGCTGGATTTAATGTGGGAGTAAATATAGGACAGGCTGCGGGAGCAGGTCTTCCAGGACATTTGCATTTTCATGTAGTTCCACGTTGGAACGGCGATTCCAATTTTATGGCAGTATGTGATGACATAAAAGTTATATCAAACGATATAATGAAACTGCAAAATACTTTATATAATCTCTTAAATCAATAATTTTTATAGTATTTAATAATAACATTGGATTTTTAATTGATGTCTTTAACCAGCGTAACTCCTAAAAAATCATTAGGACAAAATTTCTTATTGGATAAGAATATTTCAAACAAAATAGTCGGCCTTTTGGGAAATATAGAAAATAAAGATATTCTCGAAATTGGTCCAGGTATGGGCGCATTGACTGATATTTTGTTGGCTAAGCAGGCTAAAGTTTTAGCCATCGACAAAGATTCCAATGCTGTTGAGTATTTAACAGAAAAATACAAAGACAAAGAAAATCTAAAAATACTAAATTCTGATATTAGAACGATTGATTTAAGCAAACTATATAATAATAAAATATCTGTTATAGGCAATATACCTTACAATATTTCTACCGACATACTTTTTTGGCTGCTTGAGCATTCAAACTATATAGATCAAGCTGTTCTTACGGTACAGCGTGAAGTTGCTGAACGTTTATGCGCTAAACATAAAACAAAATCATACGGAATAACAACAGTTGCTGTGCAGTTATACGGCACTGCTAAAATAATTTTCCATATACCGCCAAAAGCATTTTTCCCAGCTCCAAAAGTAACATCTTCTGTATTAAAAATTGAATTTAACGATCACATTAATAATTCTGAAAACAAGCAAATAATGTCGTTGGTACGCGCTGCATTTTCGCAAAGAAGAAAGATGATCAACAATTCTATCAAGCAATACCTATCAAACAATAATATAGAATCTGATCTGCTGGCTCAATATCTTGAAAAAGAAAATCTTAAGTATTTAACCCAAAGAGCTGAAGAATTAACAGTAGAAGATTTTGTTAAATTCTATAAGATAATAAGCAATATAAAATAATAATTTATACTTAAAATACGAAGCTGACACAGCACAAAATTTTTTATTTGTTTTTTAATGAAAAAAGTTGTATTTTTGTATATTCAAACTATGACAAGTCATTATTTGAATCTGGAAGATTCGCATAATGGTATTGCAGCGGTCTTGAAAACCGCCGGGTTCACGCCTGTGGGGGTTCGAGTCCCTCAACTTCCGCAAGGAAATAAAATGGTACTTTTTAAAGTACCATTTTTTTATTATATTTGTATTTATTTTTCTTATCTTTATAACAAGAAGCAACAAATAATATTTTATAAAATGTTAGATAATACTGTTAAATATTTTAGCCAGAAATTTGAAAAACCTATTAATTATATTACAAAACACCGTTTTCAAATTGTTTTGTTATTAGTATTTTTTTCTGCGCTCACTATTGCTATAGTTTATAATTCTGTTAAAATTGATGATGTGAACAGCAAAATAGAGAAAAATAAAAACAAAATCCAAGAACTAAAAACCGAACATGAAATTCTTAAATCTGAAATAATACAACTTCAATCTGCTGAACGAATTATCAGTATTTCGGAAGAAAAATTTGGATTAAAAAAAACAACTAAAGTTCCTTTTGTAATCGAAGATAACGACGATAATAACAAAAAAATTTCAAAAGATGAAAAAAAGGATTAACAAATGAAATTAGTTGTTCAACGAGTAAAGCAGGCTGTTTTAACTATAAATGATGAGCTGACTGCAAAAATCAACCAAGGTTTATTAGTTCTTGTTGGAATTGCGCCAGAAGACAATGATAAAACGATAGAATGGATAACTAACAAAATAGTTAATCTTCGTGTGTTTAATGATGAGAACGGCAAATTAAATAAATCTGTTCTTGATATACCTAATGGCGGATTGCTTATTGTTTCAAATTTTACAATTTATGGCGATTGCAGAAAAGGATTTAGACCAAGTTATTCTGACGCTGCGCTGCCAGAACCTGCCAAGCAGACATTCGATAATTTAGTAAAGTATATTAAAGATAAATGGTCTGATAAATTATTGATACAAAACGGTATATTCGGTGCTGATATGCAGATAAATCTAACCAACGATGGACCTGTTACTTTAATTGTAGAAAAAAATTAGTTTATAGAATATTTAAACAAAAAAAGAAGGATATAAGATAAATCAAAATATCCAAAACATTATATTATTTAAAATAAAAAAAGAGCAGATTATCCGCTCTTTTTTATTCTTTTATAATAATGTCTATTTTAATATATATTTTCTCTTTCCCATAATAGCAGCTTCTGTTCTACAAGCTGCTTGTTTATCTTCCTTGCAAGTACATCTCGGACATCAAAGAAATGTATAAACATTGGCAGGTATTCAGAATTTACAAAATATTTAATTGTAGTTCTTGCAAATCCTCTTGTACCTTTTGTTGTTTTAGTTTTTGTAATTCTTGTATCATTATCTGATTCTAACTCTTTAAAACTTAAAGAATCTTTTCCCATTATCGTATTTGTAATATCATAGAAGCTGTCATTCCAATCTTTATTAATGTATTCATTATTATTATGATAAAATTTAAATATTTCTAATGCTGCGTTA
>JAFRQN010000335.1 GCA_017428585.1 Bacteroidota bacterium
ATAAATAATTTTGCCAGAACTATTTTTATATTGATAAATTCCTGGACTAGTTGGTAATAATTCTATTTTTTTTATTAATTTTTCAGGGTATTTATTTTTTTCAATTATTTCAGAATTCATTTCTCTATAAACTATATATAATAACTTCTATTTTTTGTTATATTGTAAATCATATAGTTTTTTATATATACCATCTCTTTGAATTAATTCGTTATGATTTCCTCTTTCTACAATACTACCTTTATCGAATACGAGAATTTCATCGCAATTAATAATAGTTGATAATCTATGAGCTACAATTAAAGCTGTTTTATTTTTAAGGGAATTGTTTATTGCTTCTTGTACGATTTTTTCTGATTCTGCGTCTAAAGCTGAAGTAGCTTCATCAAACATTAATATTTGAGGATTTCTAATAAGTGCTCGTGCAATAGCAATACGTTGTCGTTCACCACCGCTTATATTAATTCCTCTATCGCCTAATTTAGTATTAAATTTATCAATAGTATTTTGAATAAAATTATAACAATTTGAGATTCTGGCTGCTTCTTCTATTTCTTGTTCAGAAATATTATCTAAGCCATAAGTTATATTATTCTTTATTGTATCATTAAATAAAATATTTTCTTGAGAAACTATTCCAAAAAATTTTCTATAACTAGATAGTGTTAGTTTTTTTAGATTAATTCCATCTATTAATATTTCACCATCATTTGGATCATAAAAACGGATTATTAAATCTAATAATGTTGATTTTCCACTTCCGCTTGCACCAACCAAAGCGATTTGTTTCCCTTTTTCAATTTTAAGATTTATATTCTTTAATATATAATCATTGCTATTATTGTTATATTTAAAACTTACATTTCTAAACTCTATACAAGAATTAAATTCTTTTATATCAATTTCTCCATCTTTTATTGATGCCTTTGTATCTATAATGTTAAATATACGGTTACCTGCAACTATACCACGTGGAAATAATGAAATATTATTAGTTATTTGTGTAATTGGAGCCATTATTGAAAATAAAGAAAACAAAAATAACATTAAATCTGAACTTGATAAATATTCTTCAGTAACTAACAGTCCACCTTGTAATAATACAACTATTAATGCAGATATAGCTGCAAGTTCACTCAAAGTTGGGATTGCAGATGTAATTTTTGTATGTTTAATAGCAGATGTTACATAAAAATTTGTATCATTCTTAAATTTATCTATTGCTGTCTTTTCAGCATTAAAAGCTTTTACTACTCTGATTCCTGATATTATTTCTGACATAGTAGTTGTAAAATCTGCCATTGCTTGCTGCATACGTGAAGCATATTTTTTTAAGTATTTTATAGCACTTCTAATTATTCCAAAAATTAATAAGCCAGCGATAAGAGTAATTAATGTTAATTTTACAGAAATTGATAATAATAAAATAAGAAACAATAATGCCTGTAACCCTTCACGAATAATCACTGTTACTGAATTTATCATTGTTTGATTAACGATTGTAACATCATTTGTTATTATAGACATTAAGTTGCCAGCTTTATTTCTATTGAAAAAATCTAAGGAGAAAGAATTTATTCTTGTAAAAATAGTATCTCGAATACTTTTTATAACATTTTCTTCAAATTTGCAATTAACAATATTTCCAAAAAACTTAAAAATATTTTTTAATAAAAATACTAAAAATATTATTGCTCCAAATCTTAATAAAGTTGTTGTTATATCATTTGTTGTTATTAAATCTGAAATAGTATTAAATAAAAGTGCTTTCCCTTGTTCTAAAAAACCAGGATTTTTAATAGTTTCATCTACAGCAGTTTTAGTTGAATTTCCAAATATTATTTCTATTATAGGTTTTATTAGAGTAATGGATAAAACAGAAAATATAGAAAAAAACAGATTTAAAAATAATGAAAGAATGAATATACTTTTAAATGGTAATACAAATTTCCATATTTTTCTTAAAACTTGAAAATTTGTATATTGTGTATTTTTAGCAGTATTGTTATTTTGCAATTTTAGTACCTTATCTTATGTTTTTATAATATTTATAATCGATTTCTATTTTTTATAATGAGAACGCAGTGCATTAGCTGATACAGTAAAATCAAGTTTGTAAAAATTATTCTTATCTTCTAAAAATTTCTTTTCTGCTATAAATCCTATCATTGCAGCATTATCCATACAAAAAGACATATTAGGAGCATAAGCACATATATTATGTTTTTTTGCTTCTATTTCCATTGTATTTCGAAGTGAGGAATTAGCACTAACACCTCCAGCAATGAATATTTTTTTTACTTTATATTTTATAGCTGCTTTTATAGTTTTATTGACAAGGACATCTACTATTGCTGCTTGAACCGATGCAGCTATATTAGAAATTTCGTTTTCAGGAATACCATTAGTGAATGTTTTATTTATAAAATATCGAACGGAGGTTTTTAGACCACTAAAACTAAAATCAAAATCCTGAGAATTAATCATTGAACGAGGAAATTTATATTTTGTAGGATCGCCTTGTTTGGCTAATTTATCTATTTCTGGACCACCTGGATATGGTAATCCGCATAGTTTTGCAATTTTGTCAAATGCTTCGCCTGCAGCATCATCTCTTGTTAATCCAACAATTTTATATTTGTTAAAACCTTCAACGTAAAATATGGCTGTATGTCCACCACTTACGACTAATGTAATTACAGGAAATTCATAATTTTCTTTATGTAAGAATCCTGAGAATATATGACCTTCAATATGATTTACAGGAATTAAAGGTAAATTATATTTTAATGATAATCCCTTTGCGAAATTAGCTCCTACAATTAGA
>JAFRQN010000336.1 GCA_017428585.1 Bacteroidota bacterium
GCATTAAATAGTTATGAAATAACCAATAATAAACTAATAGGATTATTAGTTCTATTATTTGATGCATTAAAAGGTGTTGCTGCTGTATTTTTCAGTTACTACATCATATTTCCCAGCTTATTTTATGTATTAATATCAATTATATTTGTAGTATTAGGTCATGATTTTAATATCTTTTTAAAATTTAAAGGTGGACGAGGTTTAGCTACCTCTTTAGGAGCATTGCTTTGTTTTAACCCATTATTAGTTATTATATGGTGTTGTATATGGTTTCTTTTCTATAAAATAGTAAAAAATGATATATTATTTGCAAACAGTTTATCATCTGTTGTTACACCTGTTGTTATAATTTTTACAGCAGATTATGTTTTTTATCTATTGCAATATAATTTTAATGTAGATATTTTGGAATACAAAATATTTTCTATAGTATTATGCATGATCATATTTGCAAGTCATCATAGAAATATACGTCTTAAATAAAAGAAATATATTTTTCATTAATATAAATAATATAAAATAAAAGTAGAATGATAGAAGAAATAAAAGACAAATTAAAGAATCGAGATAGAGTTATCAGAGTTTTATCAAAAAATGGACATTTTAGAGCTGTTGCTGTAAAAAATACAATGGCGGCAATAACTGCACAAGAAAAGCATAAATTAGATGGACTTTCAGCATCATATTTAGCAAAAGCTTTATCATCAGCAACTATGCTTTCTGCTTTCTTAAAAGGCGAAGAGCGAGTTTCTATTGAATTTAGCGGCGATGGCTGTATGAATAAACTCTATGCAGAATCTTTACAAGTTGGTGAATGTAGAGGCTTTGTATCATATAAGGATAATATAGAACCTATAACAAATTTATCAGAAATTTTGGGACAAGGAACATTAAAAGTTACTCGTATTTTATATAATGAACCAGAACCTATAATTGGTATAGTTCCTATTCAAAAAGGAGATATAAGCACAGATTTAGCTTATTATTTTGCACAATCAGAACAAATTGGTTCAGGTGTAGTTTTAGATGCAGATTTTAATGAAAATGGAAAAATTATACAATCGGGAGGATTTATTATTCAAGCTATGCCTGATGCAACGGATAATGAATTACAAACTATGGAAAATAAATTATCAGAAGTTACATCGCTAAGCAAAGACTTTATGGAAGGACTTTCATTAATTGATATCTTAAAAAAATACTTGCCATTTGATTTTGATATTTTAAAAAGTACACAGGTTGATTTCTTCTGCCGTTGTAGTAAAGAAAATTTCATTGCCAAACTTTTACTGCTTCCTATAGATGAAATAAAGGATATGCAAAATAGAAAACAGAACGAACTTATCTGCCAATTTTGCAGCAAGCATTACTATCTTGATAATAATGATTTTAATAATATAATAAGTGCTATAAAAGCAAAACAAAATTAATAATATAATAAAGTTATCTACATTTTTATATAAATATAAAATTTATTTTGTTAATAGATAAAAAAATATTATTTTTGTATTTTACTATTTTATTTATAAAAAGACAATAAAAAGAAAAGGATTTATAAATCATGCTTACATTTTTAACAATCTTAATGATTATTATATCAGTACTCTTAATATTAGTAGTTCTTATCCAACCTGGAAAAGGTGATATGGTTGCTGGTATGGGTACAATAGGAGGATCTATAACTTCAATGTTTGGTTCTCGTCAAGCAATGAATTTACTTACAAAAATCACTATTGGTTTAGCAATAGCTCTAATGGTTCTTGCTTTATTAACAAATAAATTTTTTGTACATCAACCTGGTGAAGCTGTTGTAAAACCTGTAACAGAAGGTGTAGCAGTTCCTACTCAAACAGTACCTGCTCCAATTCCAAGTTTACCAGCGCCAGTAGAAGAATAAAATATTATAAATTTATTAAAATCGTATTTAATAGATAATAAATTAATAGTATAATAGTATTTGTATAAATATAAATAGCTTGCAAAAGCTATTTATATTTTTTTATTTAGTTTAATATAAAAATACTTATTTTTGTATTTATATACTTTAAAACATTTTAATAATATATAAGAATAAAATATTATGCCTATAATAATTGATGGAAAAGCAACAGCTGCTAAAATAGTAGAAGAAATAAAAAAAGATGTAATTACTATATCTGAAAATATACATAGAAAAACAATATTAGCTTTGCTTTTAGTAGGAGAAGACCCTGCTTCACAAATCTATGTACGCAGTAAATCCAAAAGATGTGAAGAAACTGGCATCGAATCAATCGTATTAAAAAAAGATGCATCCACTTCAGAAGAAGAAGTATTGGATATTATACAATCTTGGAATTCAGACGATACTATTGATGGTATTTTAGTTCAACTTCCTTTACCGAAACATATAAACGAAAGCAAAGTTTTATATAATATTTCTCCTAAAAAAGATGTTGATGGATTCCATCCTGAAAATGTAGGAAGATTAGTTGCAGGATTACCAACATTCATACCTTGTACTCCAATGGGTATTTATGAATTATTAAAAAGATATGAAATAAACCTAAATGGCAAGCATTGCGTAGTATTAGGCCGCAGTAATATTGTTGGAAAACCTATTGCTAATCTGTTATATCAAAAAAATCCAAATGCAAATGCAATAGTTACAATTTGTCATACTGGAGCAAAAGACTTATCATATTATACAAAGCAAGCTGATGTTTTAATAGCAGCAATGGGCGTTCCTGAATTAATAAAAGCTAATGATATAAAAGACGGTGCTGTTATAATAGACGTTGGCATTAATCGAATACCAGATCCAAATACGGCAAAAGGATATAGAGTTGTTGGCGATGTTGATTATAACGATGTTATTAATAAAGTTTCTGCTATTACACCTGTTCCAGGAGGTGTAGGACCTATGACTATATCCATGCTGCTTTTAAATACATTACGTTCAGCAAAGAAAGAAATTTACAAATAACATTATTGCTATACTAACCATAAATAGTTAATCAAATTGGATATAACAGCTGACAAACAATGTAGCACAGAGCTAAATAAGAAAAAACAAAGTTCTCGAATTCCATCACTTGATATTGCAAGATTATTAGCAATGCTTATGATGGTTCAAGGTCATACTATATATTGTTTATTAGATACCAATATAATTAACTCTGGTTTATGGTATTGGAATACATGGACTTTTATAAGAGGAATAACAGCGCCAGTATTCCTTATGGTTTCTGGCGCGGTTCATATTTTTGCAAACAAACGCAATGAATATGGCAAAATCAAAAAAGAAACTATAAAAAAACGTTTCAAAACCTGTGGACGATTGCTTATTATTGGTTATTTAATGCAATTTCCTGTAAGCAATCTATTTGATTTGCCTTTCATAGACATTAACAGCTGGTATGCGTTTTTCAAAGTAAACGTTCTGCAAATGTTTGCAGCATCAATTTCAATATTGACGATATTATATATAGTTACACGAAAAAATTCTACATTAGCAATAATATCTTTTATATTAGGAAATATTATAATATTTTCTTCGCCTTTTGTTTTAACAATAAAATGGTTTGATATACTGCCTATACCTTTTGCATCTTTCTTGTCTATGGAACATAGAACAATTTTTCCTATTTTTCCTTTTACAGCGTATCTATTAATTGGAACAACTGTTGGTTATTTAGTACAAAAACAACCTCAAGAACGACGCACGTTTTACATAGCAACAAGATTATTAATAGGCGGAATATTTTATATATTATTGTCTTATTTATTTAAATACACATTTTGTATAAACTTAAATGCTGACAGCTGTTTATCACAGTCCCCTATTTCACCTGTATTAATAATTATGCGGGTAGGACTTGCCATGTTGGCTATTAGTGTTGCTGCTTGGATATGTTTATTTTTTGAAAAATTAAAAAATCCTAAATGGTGGATTTCGTTAGAAAATATCATTGGTATGTTTTCTAAACGTGCTTTATTCATTTACGTTATACACTTAATAGTAATATATGGTTCTCCTATATCGCCGGGCATTAGGCATTTCTTCTATCAAGCAGATGTATTTACTGCATTATATTGTGCGTTCTTCGTTATCTTTATTACAATGCTAATAGTTTATATATATGATAAAACATTCTCTAAAATACATTTTATGCAGTTTTATAAATATTTAATAGTTGCTTTATTAATTTATATGTTATTTATTTAATGATAAAAAACGGCAATATAATTTATCCACATTTATTGTCTAAACATATCGTTATATTTTATATAACAACATATAAAACAAAGCAATTACATTATATTATATAAAATTATTTATTATAAGCTATTATTTGAATTCTAAAAAAATATTTTGAATTTTTATAAAAATTTATTATTTTTGAAATTCTATATATTGATTTTTTTATATAACATAACCTAATTTTAGTAAATAACTATTAATTAAATATAATAAGAGAACTTGTATGAATTATACGGGACCAAAAGTAAAATTATCACGTAAGTTAGATCTTAGATTAACTCCAAAAGCAAGTAAAGTTGCTGAAAAGAAACCTTACGCTCCAGGTCAACACGGAAGTAAGAAAAAACGTAGTAAACAATCTGACTATGGAAAACAGTTATTTGAGAAACAAAAATTACGTTTACAATATAATATTTCTGAACGCCAAATGTCAAATTACTACGCTAAAGCACGTAAAATGGTTGGTAACACAGGTGAAAACTATGTACAATTATTAGAAACTCGTTTAGATGCTTTAGTTTATCGTTCTGGATTTGCTCGTACTATGTATGCAGCACGCCAAGCTGTTCAACATGGTCATATAACAGTAAATGGTAAAAAGGTTGATATTCCTTCTTATGCTGTAAAATTAAATGATGTAATTTCAGTAAAAGAAAAAAGTAAAAAAATTGAAGCTTTCCAAGAAGCAATTAGAAATTCTGCTGCTCCAGCTTACCTTGAAGTATCAAAAGCAGAATTCCTTTCAAAACTTGCTTATATTCCAACAAGAGAAGAAATTCCAGTTGTTTGTGAAATTCCACTCGTTGTAGAATATTATTCAAGATAATTTAATCTTAACCAGATATTTATTATACAAACAAAGGCTGATATTATATCAGCCTTTGTTTCATTTTAAATACTTTATTTATTTCTACACCCATTTGAAATTTTCCTTTCCTGCTCCTAATTCAAAATGATATTTTACAATACCAAGATCTATTTTTGAAAAGAAACCTTTGGATGCTGTTGCTGCAACTTCATTTTTATTTTTTAATTCAAACATAAATTTTTGTTGATTCATTGCCGTTGGCGCTAACAAAGCATATTCTACTCCATTTATAAACCATTGTGGTATTTGCTTTTCTTTTGATTTATAAACTTCTTCAATATTTTTTATTTTATGAGTATTTCCCTGTGAAGTACCATATCCAATTGATATAACACAATATAATTTTTCATTATCATTTATTGCACAATTCTTCCTTACATTGTTTTTTGAGAAAGAAACACCGACCCAGCAAGAATTCAATCCTAAACCTTGAATATATAGAACAAGTTTTTCGCCATAATAACCAATTTTTTCATATATATTTTGGGTGTTTCCTCCGATAAGCGCTATATAGTTCTCTACCCCTCTGAAATGTCCATAGTGCGGCAGCAATGTACTAAAAGCTTGAGGTTCATTAGTCAATAGTTGTATATGCAGTCCGCCTTCTTGATTGCATATATCTATTTCATTTTGTATTGTTTTTACTAATTCTTCTGGAATTTCAATATTTTTATATTCCCGCACTGAATGACGCGCTTTTATCACCTCTAACATATTCATATATTCCTCTTGTATATTTATTTTTTAGAACCAATACTATAATAATTACGTTTATCTATAATTCGCTGTTTCATAATAGATCTATTATTTCAAACACATAATTATTAATTCTTTTTTTGTATATTTGTAGTTAATTTATTTTTGATTTAATATAAAGATTATTATGGCTACAATAGACGATAAAAAAATTATTTTTTCTCTTATCGGTATAAATAAAATATTTCCTCCTCACAAGCAAGTATTAAAGGATATATATCTTTCTTTTTATTATGGAGCAAAAATAGGTATAATAGGACTTAATGGCTCTGGAAAATCTACATTGCTTAAAATTATAGCAGGTGTTGAACAATCTTATCAAGGTGAAGTAACATTTTCACCAGGTTATTCTATAGGTTATTTAGAACAGGATCCTAAATTAAATAATGATTTAACAGTAAAAGAAGAAATCCAGCAGGGACTTCAGGAAATAGTTGATCTGTTAAAGGAATATGATGAAATAAGCGCTAAGTTCAGTGAACCAATGAGTGATGATGAAATGAACAAGCTTATTGAACGTCAAGGTGTATTAACAGATATTTTAGAAGCAAAAGACGCATGGAATTTAGATAATAAATTAGAAAGAGCGATGGATGCTCTAAGGTGTCCAACTGGAGATACTCCAATAAAACATTTATCTGGAGGTGAACGCAGACGTGTTGCTTTATGTAAATTATTATTAACCGAACCTGATATATTATTATTAGATGAACCTACTAATCATTTAGATGCCGATTCAGTAGGATGGTTGGAACAGCATTTACAAGAATATAAAGGAACTGTTATTGCTATAACTCATGATCGATATTTCTTAGATAATGTAGCTAAATGGATTTTAGAATTAGACAGAGGTGAAGGCATTCCTTGGGAAGGAAACTATAGTTCTTGGCTGGAACAAAAAGCAAGAAGATTAGAGCAAGAAAGCAAGGGTGAATCAAAACGTCAA
>JAFRQN010000337.1 GCA_017428585.1 Bacteroidota bacterium
CCTCAGATTCTAATAAAATAATATTATCTTTTTTTAGTTCAACGGAATTATTATCAGAATCAACACATTTTATTTCAACACTAAATATAGGCGCTTTCCCCAGTACCAAATTAGTTTCATTATTCCTATAATAAATTTTTAATTGGGAAGGTTGTGCTTCAACATTATATTGCCAGCAGAAAGATAAGAATCCTATAATAAATAATATTTTCAATAATTTCATTATTTATTCCCTATTTTTTGTTTAAGCTCAACAAATAAGTTCAGCAATTCTTCAGCTTTATCAAAACTTGCGGTTCTTATCAAATAGATTTTTTTACGTTCTTTTATTTTAAATCTAATAAAACTTGCTCTATCATTTACAATCTTTGTAGGACTGCCACCTATTTTAATTTTTTTAATATCATCAAATAATATTTTTTTTGCAAAAAAACGATTTCGTAAAACAAAATAATTTTCACCAAAAACAATTTGCCTTTTCTTTATAGTTAATACTATTAAAGTTATAGAAGTTATAAAAGTAATCAACAACATTACCAATACCAAAGGATCATAAATTAAAAGATTAATATTTCCTTCATTTGTAATTGCTCTTAATACAACAAATATTATAAGAATTACTAAATATATAGCAAGGAATTGACCATAAATGGTTAATTTTTGCGAAAATATTTTATCATTTTCAGATATTTTTACATCTTTACTTCTTTTCATAAATTATTCTTAGTATAAAATTAAATTCTAAACTTTTCTTATTCTACTGATTGATTTAATAATTCAGTTTTTTCTAATACTTGAAGATTCTCAATAATTGGTTCAATATTACCATCTATAATCTCACGCAAATTATAATTTTTATTATCTCCCTCTAATCTATGATCGGTAACTCTATTTTGAGGCCAATTATAAGTACGTATTTTTTCTGATCTATCTCCTGTTTTTATCATTGCTTTACGAGAAGAAGACAAATCTTCCTGCTGTTTCTTTAATTCAATTTCATATAATCTTGCCCTTAATACTTTCATAGCTTTTTCTCTATTTTTTAATTGAGAACGCTCATCTTGACATGATACAACTATGTTTGTAGGAATATGAGTTAAACGTACAGCTGTTTCTACTTTATTAACATTCTGTCCACCAGCTCCACCAGAACGGAAAAGATCCATTCTAATATCTTCATCTCTTATTTGTATATCTACATCCTCTGCTTCTGGCAAAACAGCTACAGAAGCTGCGGAAGTATGCAAACGACCATTAGTTTCAGTTTCTGGAACTCTTTGTACCCTATGAACACCACTTTCATATTTTAATTTGCCATATACACCATCACCATTTACAGAAAATACAATTTCTTTATACCCGCCCATCTGACTTTCATTAAAATCTATCACTTCAATTTTAAAACCTTTCATATCAGCATAACGTTGATACATTCTAAATAAATCACCTGCAAATATACCAGCCTCATCACCACCAGTTCCTGCTCTTATTTCTATGATACAGTTTTTCATATCATTTGGATCTTTTGGAATTAACAAGAACTTCAATTGTTCTTCATAATTAACAATAGTTTCCTGTAATTCATTGATTTCTTCATAAGCAAGCTCACGCAATTCTGCTTCTGTATCCTTATCCTCAACCATTTCACGTGCAGCTTTAATATCATTACAAGCTTTTACATATTTTGTTCCTACTTCAACAACATCTTGTAAGGATTTAATTTCACGATTTATATCGCGAAATTTTTTCATATCATTAACTACATCTGGATCGTTTAATTTTTCTTTTAAACTATTAAATTTTTCAAGTATTATTAAAATTTTATCTAACATATTTTTTTTTATTTAATATA
>JAFRQN010000045.1 GCA_017428585.1 Bacteroidota bacterium
AATAACCAAAAAAAAAGAGATTTTTTTTTTTCAACAAAACTCTCTTTTTTTATGAATCAATTATCTGTCTACTTCTCCAAGAACTATATCTACACTGGCAAGTATCATAATCAAATCTGCAATCATATACCCTTTTGTAATAAAAGGAAGTACACTAAGATTAGAGAAACTGCAAGAACGACAACGTACTCTTGAAGGTTTAGGAGAACCATCACTTGTAATATAATAACCTAACTCACCTTTTGGACTTTCACAAGTATAATAAAATTCTCCAACAGGAGGTTTTATACGTTTAGGCAAGGCAGCTCTAACATCACCTTCAAATGGCATTTGCTCAAGAGCTTGTTCAATAATTTTACAACTTTCTTCCATTTCTACTAAACGTACATACATTCTATCCCAACAATCTCCGATAGTACCAACCTCTCCTTTACCAACAGCTACACTCCAATCAAATTTATCATAATTTAAATAATTTCTTGTTTTTCTTACGTCATACGGAACTCCAGATCCTCTTAACATAGGTCCAGAACAAGAAAAGTTTATTGCCACATCTGCAGGTAAAATACCAACATTAGCAGTCCTTTCAATTAAAATTTTATTATATAAAAATAATTTATCAGCTTCTTTTATTCTTTCTCGTACAGCTTTTACAGCAGCTAAACAATCATCCTTAAAAGCAGGATATATATCACGCTGTAAACCACCTATCCAGAAATAGTTATAAAGCAAACGCCCACCTGAACAGTTTTCCAATATTTTTAGAATAAGTTCTCTATCCATAAAGAAATAAAGGAATGGTGAGTAAGCACCTGCATCCATTACAAAAGTTCCTAAAGCAATCTGATGATTAGCAATTCTATTTAATTCGGATAAAATAGTACGAATATATGTTACTTTTTCAGGAACTTCTATACCTAATAATTTCTCCATTCCAAGAACATAAGGCAGTTCATTGTTTAACGAAGAAATATAGTCCAATCTATCAGTGAATGGTATTACTTGAGGATAAGTAGAATTTTCGCTGCATTTTTCAAAACAACGATGCAAATAACCTATACGAGGCCATACAGCAGAAACTATTTCACCTTCAACTTCAGTTTCAAGACGCAAAACACCATGAGTTGATGGGTGTTGAGGTCCTAAATTAATGACCATACGTTCGGTATCTACACTACCATATTTAAAATCAAGAAGTTTTTTCTTTTGCATATTTATATTTTTATATAACTTTAATTTCTAATTAAAATCTTATTATTTATAGATGCACAATTATATTTAGATTTATTCTGGTCTATTTGGTGTTGTATCCATACCATGATATTCTTTTGGAGCAACATAATCTTTTCTTAAAGGATATCCTTCCCAATCTTCAGGACATAATATTCTTTGCAAATCAGGATGACCTTCAAATCTTATTCCAAACATATCATAAGCTTCACGTTCGTGCCAATTAGCAGCTTTCCACACTCTCTCAACAGTATCAATTATAGGATGTTCTCTATTTAA
This sequence comes from Bacteroidota bacterium, assembly GCA_017428585.1. Lineage (GTDB taxonomy): Bacteria > Bacteroidota > Ignavibacteria > Kapaibacteriales > UBA2268 > JAAYTD01. The sequence continues at coordinate 1,510 of JAFRQN010000045.1, forward strand.
TTTTACTTTTAATGTAAAATAGTGATTATGTTTTATTGAGTATAAATGATAAACTACACCAATAGAATCTTTATAATCCATTCCACATAAATTTGATAAATAATCAAATTCCAAACCTTCCTCATCTCTTAAAAATAAACAAATTTCTTTTATATCTTCTGGTTTAACATTAGCATAACTATCAATATGCTCACCCTCAATAAATTCTATAATACTATCACCAAATTTATTTTGTAATTTTGTATAAATATCTTTTTCTGTCATGTTATTATTCCTTTAAATCCTTTATTTCTTCGACTTCTACATGTTTAAAGTTTTGATATATGTTAAGGAATATTGCTAATGCAACAGCTACTTCTGCAGCAGCAAGTACAATAACAAATATTGTTGCCACATGTCCTTCTATATTAATATTGCCATAAGAAGCACAGAAACGTGAAAATGCTATAAAGTTAATATTAGCAGAATTTAATATAAGTTCTAACCCCATTAAAACAAGTATTGCATTTTTACGAGTCAATACAGCAAAAATACCAAAAGCAAAAAGAATTGCACTTACAACAAGAAAATGAGTTAATCCGATTTCCATACTTATATACTTTTTTATTTTTATTAATTTTTACGTCTTGCTATTAATGCCGCTCCTATAAACGCAACCAACAATAATATAGCAGCAGCAATAAAACCTATCAAATAATTAGTAAATAACAAATTTCCAATATCCTGTAATGTTGTTACAGGAAGTGTATCTATTGGTTTTTCATTCCAATCAGTAAATATATATAAAACAGATAGCCCAACACCACAAATTACCGAGATAATCGCACCTATTGCTGTGGTTGTACTATCTATTGATAAAGCTGTCATTTTTACATTATTAATTTTTGATGTAAGCATCACACCAAAAATAATTAATGTCAAAATACCACCTATATAAACCATAATCTGAGTAACTGCAATAAAATCAGCTGCTAATAATGCATAAAGCCCAGCAACACCAAAAAAAGCGAATAATAAAGCCACAGCGGAATGCATTAATTTCCTTGATAAAATCGTTATCAAGCCTGCACCAACAACTAATGCAGCTAGAATATAAAATACTATTGCATAAAAATCAATAGAGTTCTGTAAGTTATTTAATAATTCTGAGAGTGCCATATTTATTAATAGATTTACTTATTTTTCTAAAATAGATAAAATAAAAATATATTTATTATTTACCAAACTTTTTCAAAAATGCTACTAATTTATCCATTTCTTCTTTTGTTCTCTTTTCAGTTACAGCAATTAATAGTCCTTTCTTTACACCTTCGAAATTACAAGTGCTGATACCAGGCAATATACCTTCTTCAACACCTTTCTTAACTATTTCACAAGCACATTCATTAGGAACATTAACATGGAATTCGTTGAAGAATGGAGTATTATTTATAGAGAACCCAGGAATTTTAGAAATTTGTTCTGCTAAGTAATGAGCTTTTAGCATAGATTGTTCAGCTACTTCTTTTATTCCTTCACGACCCATTGTTGCCATATAAACAGTAGCTGCCAACATGTATAACCCTTGATTTGAACAGATATTAGAAGTTGCTTTTTCTCTTCTTATATGTTGTTCACGAGTTTGAAGAGTAAGAACAAATCCTCTTTTACCATCAAGATCTTTAGTTATACCAGCAACTCTACCAGGCATTAATCTTGAAAATTCATTTTTACAAGCAAATATTCCTAAATAAGGTCCACCATAGTTTAAAGGAAGTCCTAAGGATTGTCCTTCGCCAATAACAATATCTGCATTATATTTCCCAGGAGCCTCTAATACTCCTAAAGTTATAGGATTAACAAAAACTATAAATAAAGCTTTGTTAGCATGAGCTATTTTTTCTATTTCAATAACATCCTCTAAACTACCAAAAAAATTAGGTTGTTGTACAACAACAGCTGCAGTTTGATCAGTTACAGTTTCTTGCAATTTTTTTAAGCAGCAACTGCCAGTTTCTTTATCTGCAATATGTTTAAATACTAAATTAGACCCAGCACTAATTGTATTAGCAGTTTGTATATAATGAGGATTAACAGTACCAGCAAAAACTATTTCTTTTCTTTTAGTTTTCTTTGCTGCCAACATAACAGCTTCTGCTGTTGCCATTCCTCCGTCATATAAAGAAGCATTTGCAATATCCATGCCTGTTAGTTGGCATATCATTGATTGATACTCATACATAGCTTGTAAAGTACCTTGAGAAACTTCTGCTTGATATGGAGTATAAGATGTTTTAAATTCTGGTCTATTTATAACAGAATCTACTATAGAAGGTGTAAAGTGATCATAAGCACCACCTCCCATAAAACAAACATGAGAATGAATTGATATATTTTTCTTTGCATAATTTTCAAGCAAACGTACAACTTCATATTCAGATAATGCTTCAGGTAAGTCTAATTTTTTATTTAATCTAACTTCCTGTGGAATAGCAGTTATGAGTTCATCAAATGATTTTACTCCTATTTTTTCTAGCATTTGCTGTCTATCAGCATCTGTATTTGGAACAAATGACATTTTTTAACCTTTATATCTAAATTTTATTAAAATAATTTTTTCTGTAATTTTTATCTTTATACAAATATAATAAATTTTAATTAATTTATTATTATTAAATTATTATATTTAAATAAAAAATAGCATTTAGATTTTTCTATATGCTATTTTCGTTATATATTAATTATATAAGCTATTTCGGTTCTAATTTTATAAATGGAATAACCATCTCTTCCAAAGAAATTCCTCCATGTTGAAAACTATCTCTGAATTTAGCCATATACTGATGATAATCAGTTGGATAGACAAAATAATAATCTTCTTTGGCAAATACATTGCTAACTGTTATTCCAGAACTAGGTATTTTAAATAATGTTGGATCTGTCATTTGCAAAGCAGCTTTTTTATCAGAATTTACATTTTTACCAAACTTATATCTTAAATTTGTAGAAGTATCTTTATCTCCTAATACCTTTACGCCTCTCAAACATCTTATTGACCCATGATCTGTTGTAATAAATACCTTTGCATCTTTCTGAGTAGAAATAGTTTTTAAAATATTAAATAAACTTGAATACATAAACCATGAACGAGTAAGCGACCTATAAGCAGCTTCATCAGGTGCTATTTCCTTCAAAATAGCATGATCACTTCGAGAATGAGCAATCATATCAACCGCATTAATAACAATAGCAGTTATATTGTTTTGCATATATTTTTCAAATTCTCGTTCAATCTTCTTGCCGAAATCTGTATCAAATATTTTTATAAATGAATACTTATTGCCATGTTCAAACCTATTGCGCTTTAACCAAGCCTCAAACAATTCCTTCTCAAATGCATTTTGTTTATGATCCTCACTATTGTTTTCAACAGCCCAATATTGAGGATAATATTTTTTTATATCAATAGGATATAGACCTGCAAATAATGAATTTCGTGCATAAGGAGTAGCGGTTGGCAATATAGAACAATATAAATTTGTATCAAATGTATAATAGGATGCCAGCATTTCACGAAGTACCATCCATTGATCAAAACGTAAACAATCAATTACTATTAAATAAATATTTTCTTTTTGAACTTTTAATGTTGGCTTCAAAAAATAGTCTAAAATATGAGGCGACATTATAGGATTATTATCGTCTCGTTCGTTATCCTTATGAGCTAACCATTTTATATAATTTGATTCTACAAATTTAGAAAATTCCAAATTACATTCACGCCATTTCCCTCTAAGGGTCTCCTGCAAACCTGAATCCTTTATTTTATCTAATTCTACACTCCAATTAACTAACTTGTTATATACTTCCTTCCATTCCTTCCAATTTAAAGGCATCAACATTTGAGAAGATAATTGAGAAAATCCAGATAAGTAGTTTTGAGTAAATTTTTCTTTGCCAATACGCTCAGCATCAAGAAATTTTTTACAAGCCATTAAAACTTGAGTAGGATTAATAGGTTTGGTTAAATAGTCATTAATTTTATGACCAATAGCTTCTTCCATTAAACTTTCTGTTTCATTTTTTGTAGCCATAACAACAGGAATATTGCTGTCAAACGCTCTTATAGCAACTAACGTTTCAAGTCCTGTCATTCCAACCATCATTTCATCAAGAAATATTAAATCTACTTTATTTTTTTTCAAAATATCGATAGCATCGGTTCCATTTGTACTTGTTAGAACCTTATAACCACGTTGTTCTAATAGCATTATATGAGGTTGTAATAATTCTATTTCATCATCAACCCAAAGTATACAATGTTGTAGCTTTTCCATTTTATTTTCTTTTTTATTCTTAAAAAATATAGTAGAAACGTCTCGTTAGAATACCTATTATTATGTTAACAAAGCTATTGTATATTATATACGTATAATATAAATCAAAATTTCATTTATATATAAAATAGACTATAATGTTCTATAGTGAATATCATAATTTATTATTATATAGCTATAATAACTAATTTATTTAATTACAGTTAGCTCAACTTCAGCTACTCCATCAATAATCATATCTAAAGCCTGTGCAGCAACAAATGATAAATCAATAATCCTTCCAGAAACAAAAGGACCTCTGTCATTTATTCTAACTACAACACTTTTCCCATTACTAATGCGTGTAACACGAACCATAGTTCCAAAAGGTAAATCTCTATGAGCTGCAGTAAATTCATTTTGAGAAAAAACTTCACCGCTGGCAGTTATCTTTCCCTGAAATTTATCACTATAAAATGATGCATATCCAACCATACCATTTATTATAGAAGGATCTTTTTTATCATTATTATCTAAATTATTTATATCATGTTTTCCAAATTTTGATTTAGAATCTTTGTCATATTGTGTATTATATTTCCCTTTTATATCACTTGAAAATCTTATTGTAGGAGTACAGCTACACATAAAAATTAATAATACAGATAATACACAAAATATTTTTCTAAATATCATAGTCATTTACTATTAAATTTATTTAAATGTTCAACAAATAATATAACATTTACAAAAATAACATAAAAAAATATAAAATGAAAATTGAAAATAATAATCAAAACATACTTTTATACTTGATTAAATACTGCTTTTTTTGAATAAACAAACTGCATAAATCCTCTAAAGAAGAGAAATGCTATAAATGCCATCCATAATGCATTATTTCCTAAATAAGTATTTAATATATAGTATAAAACAAAAAATATTGCTGTTGCTATAAATATAGAATTTCTTAAGTATTTAGTAGCCATAGCTCCAATATAAATACCATCCCACAAAAAAGCAGAAAAACTTATAATAGGAATAATTAATACCCAGAAATAATATTCATCTGCGGCATTTATTATATAATTATCATCTGTAAACAACCATAATATCTCATGTCCAAATGAAGCATAACATATAATAAAGATTATACTTAATACAATACCCCACATAAATAAAAGTTTTATCACTAATGTTAACGATTTTTTATCCTTTGCTCCAATATACCGACCTACCAAAGCCTCACCAGCATAAGCAAATCCATCTAATATATAAGAAAATAAAGTAAAAAACTGCATTAACAAAGTATTTACTGCAAGTACCATATCACTATACTTAGAACCTTCAGCAGGTATGAAAGTAAAAACAGCAATTAAACAAAGTGTTCGTAAAAATATATCATAATTTAACTTGAAAAATCTTAACAATTCTTTTTTATCAAAAATTTTACGAATATCTATCTTGACTAATATATGTTTATATTTAAATAATAAAATTAATATACAAGCTGTCAATCCACTATATTGTGCAATTACAGTACCCAAAGCCACACCTTTTATTCCCATTTTGTAAACAACAGCAAGTAAAAAACTACATAATATATTTACTACATTTATTATAATAGCCATCCACATAGGCTGCTTAGAATTCTGCATTCCAATCAGCCATCCTTTTATAGCATATATTCCTAATGTAGCAGGAGCAGCCCAAATCCTTATAGCAAAATATTGAGTAATTAAATCTTTAGTTTTGGAAGTATCTGTTATTAATAAAAAAGCAAATTTTAATATAGGAGTTTGAAAAATAATTAATAATAAAGAAAAACAAATTGCAATAAATAAAGCACGAGATAATATTTTTGCTGCTTCATCCATATCTTCAGCTCCATAAGCTTGTGCAGTAAATCCAGAAGTTCCCATACGCAGAAAGCCGAAGTTCCAGTAAATCATATTAAATATCATTGTACCAATAGCAATAGCTCCTATAAAAATCTCATCACCTATATGACCAACGATAGCTAAATCTACCATTCCTAACAAAGGAACTGTTATATTGGTTATTATATTTGGCAATACAAGTTTTAATATTCTTTTGTTCATATATATTACAATAAATACTAAAGACTACTTAATAAAAAAATATAGTTAAAATTAAAAATAATTATTAATTTTAACTATAATTATAAACTTAAAAATTTTAATATTAACATTCAATACGTGTAATTAAACCTATTTCTTCCAATACATTACTTATCCTTATGCTTTCAACCAATTCTCCTCTATAAACAACAGCTTTCCCTTGATTATGTACTTGCAACGTTAAAGTTTCAGCTTTTGATTGAGAACAATTAATTGCTTTTATAATTTGATTAATTACCTCTTCAAAAGTATGTATTTCATCATTAAATAATAATACTTGAGATTCAAAACTTATTGAATTTATTTCATCAACTTCAAGTAATGTCTCTCCTAACTCATCAGGGTTTAATTGCATAATGTAATATATTATTTCATCTATTAAATTAGTTTTTATAAATTTCTTTTATTACTTTCAATCCTATATTCCTTGCACCGTCTATAGAATTACCCTTAGGCTTAACAACTTTTAATCCTTTAATCTTTTTTAGCTCTTTATGCAGCATTTGACTTAACAAAGTATCATTATCAATAATTCCTCCCATAAGAGCCAAATTTACATTTTTATCATCAAAATTTTTCATAAGTGTCATAGGTAATTGCACTAAGTGTTTAGCAGCTTTTTCCATTATATCATTGCAAACTAAATCTTTTTGCATTGCACATTCCATTACCCAAGGAGTAATAGTCTGATATTCAAAGACTTTATCATTAAAAGCCTTAACTATACTTCGTGGTTCTTCTATATTGAATCCAACAATAGATTCTCTTAATTTTTCAGTTAGCATAGTATGCTCGCCTCTGCCATCTATATCCCTCATAACAGCAGTTAAACCTTCTCGACCTACCCATGCTCCGCTTCCTTCATCATCTAACTCAATTCCCCAGCCACCGCATCTAACAATATTTCCATTTTTACATTTAGCCAATCCAATAGAACCAGTTCCAACAATAGTAACAATTCCTGGTTCATCTCCAAAAGCACCTTCAAAAGCAATTTCTACATCACTTGTAACTATCAAATCATTTATAGTAAACCCTTCTGATTTTGCTAATGTTTTTATTAAATTAATAGAACGAGTTTTTTCTATATCTAACCATACTCCAGCTATCCCTATTACACATATATCTATATCTTGAATAGTTATTTCTGCTCTTTTACATAATTCAAGCATAACATTTAGAGTTCTTGTGCAAGACTCACCCTGTCCAACCGCACCTAATCTTGTAGTTCCGACTTTATATTCAGATGCTATTTTATCTCCTATAAATAAAGCTCCATTTGTTTTTGTACCGCCACCATCAATACATATAATCTTATGCTCAGAATTTTTTAGATTAGTATTTGCTGTATTTTTATTTTTTATATTACTTTTTTTATCAGTCATAAAATAATTCAAATAATTATAAATTATGAATAATACATTTATATCTTAATATATCAATTATTGTGCCAGTTTTAAGTATATTTTCACTGTTAATTATGATAATCTAATTACCAACTGCCATCCACTTTTAATTTTACTTCCCATAATTTAGAATCTTTATCAAAAACAGCTGTATTTAGGTCTGTAAATTTTGATAACTGCAACATTAAATTATTTACTCCATTTGCTTTTATTACAATAGGAATATCGATAGAAATATTATAATTAGATGTAATATCTGCAATATTACCACCTATTGTCCAGTTTGCAAACCCACCTAAAGTTCCAGAAATTTTCACAGTAGCAGTATTCATATCCTCTCCTTCAAACTGCAAATTAGCACTTTGTACTACACCCGTTTTGATAAGTAAGTCTGTTAGTGTTCGTGATGCTAATTGAGAAGCAACCATGCTTGCTCCCTCATTAACCAAATTTCGAGACTCTGAAGCATCACTATAACCAGATAACTTACCTGTTGTCAATAAAACAAAAGCATTTTCTTCTATTTGTTTTTTATCACCTGTTGCCTCAACTCCATTAATAGAATAAGAAAGTTCTAACTTAGGATTTGTTGTAGTACCTGTAATATTAGCAAATACGCTAAAATTATCATAACTATTGCTTGAATTAAGCATTTTGCCTTGATATTCAGCTATCAAATTTAAATTAGGCTGTGATAATTTAGCAGTTGGAAATGATATAGTACCTGTTGCAGCCATAGAACGCATAATTTGTACATTGGAACCTTCTAAAACTTCAAGTGATCCACCCAAAATCTGTGCTTCACTCTTATCACGAGTTTTTATATATCTGATAGGTTCTGAAGGATTTTCAGCTCCTACACGTGCAAATATCTGCCCAAGACTTCCTAAATCTAATAATACAGATAGCCGTCTAATTTTCGCCGACATATCTATATTCAAGTTGTCCATAAAATCCTTACTTTCCTCTGAAACAACATTGTCTTCTTCATCTATACTATCAATAGGCTGAGTATATGATACAACAACCATGCGCAATGTATCTTTATTTATATAATTAAATTTAGTTTCTCTTTTTACGACACCTCCACTTAATAACTGTGGCATCTTTAACTCTGAATTTAAAATAACTAAAGAACCTGTTAAATTAGGTTCATTCAATGTTCCATAAAATCTTATAGGATTATTTTCGGTTGCTATAACTAATTTACCAAATAACCATGGCATAGATGATTCCGTTTGATCATTCAGCAATAAAAATTGGTTCGTATTTAATGAAAAATCTAAATATTTTAAATTAAAATGATCTAATTTTATTGTTCCATCTAAAACAGCTTCTCCATTTTTCAGGTCATCATTAGAATTTCTCAATTTCAATTTTGAAAATGATATTTTATCAGTTTCTATTTTTATATCTCCAAATGCACTATAGACTATATTAGTTGGAATTAAACGCAAATGTAGATTTTCAAGATTTACATTGCCATCATAGCTGAAGTTATCAGGCAAATTGCCGTTTATATTAAACTTACCATTAATCATACCTTTCAAATTATCTACCATAGGTATAAAAGGAGATAATATTTGAGCTGGAAGCCTTGTCAATAGGACACTTAACGCCATATTTTTATTTTCAACAAACATTTCTCTTTCTTTATCCAATCCAATATATATAGGAATT
>JAFRQN010000046.1 GCA_017428585.1 Bacteroidota bacterium
AAAGAAATAAATGATATTTATATTGAAACTATTAACTTAAATCCAAATTATAAATCTGTAGCTATAGGTGAAAATTCATCTAAAACAACAGTAGTAGTAAAAGGAACAAAGAATGTCTTAGATTCAATAGAAGCATCTATGATAACTGCAAAAGTAGATCTAAATAACTATACAGAAGAAGAAATTCAATCAAAACTCAAGAAAAAGGCAGAAGAAGTATTAGATGGATATAAATATAATAATCCTGTTATCCTATTTGAACGAAGTAAAATAATTAACATATTGGATAACTGGGTTAAGGATGAATTTGAAAAATTAAAAAAATGGCTGTATCATACAGTATTTGTTGAAACTAAGTTTGATAATGTAAATATTGCGTTAAATACAAATACAATTGATAGCGATAGTGAAAAAAGTGATAGTATAAAACTAACAGGAAGAATAGATAGAATAGAAATAAATAATGAAAATAAAATTGTGATTGCAGATTATAAAACAAAAAATATAGATGAAAAACAAAGTATAAAAAATGATTTACAACTGCCGCTTTATATTCATCCTGAAGTTATAAAAGCAATAAAAGAAATTTTAGGAATAAAAATAGAGAATGTTGAGGAAAGTGATAGTTATTATTATTCATTAAAATATCCACATGAAATATATTTTCGACAAAATGAGACAAAAACAAACGATATAATTCCTATGGTTAAGGTCATAAAAAATAACATAGATAAACTAATTTTTCATCAAAAAAAAAATAAATGAGAAAGCGGAATGTTGCAAAGTTGATTCATACAATATTTGTAACAAATGTGATTATAAATCATTTTGCGGAACTTTAGAATAAAAAAGGGAGATTAATATGGTTTTTTATTCAGAGGCATCTATTGAAAATTTAATTGTACATTCAATAGGCAATAAATTAAAAGGTGATTCTGTTTTATTGTCAAATTCAACAGTAATCTTAAATAGTGATTTAGAGAATGAATTACTGCGTTTCTTTCTTAATCCGTTCTTAAAATTGAACGAGTATTATTCATTTGATAATTTAGAAACAAATGAAATATATAAAGCAGTAAAAGATATATTTAATAAAAATAGTTCATTAGCTGTTGAATCCAAAAAAATTGCAAATAATTTATTTCATATAGTTAGATCGCCTAAAAGATTGGCAGGAAATCTGTTTATTGCAGAATTAGATAAATGTATAATAGATGATAACTTAACAAATGCTATTGGAATATTTAAAGCAGAAACTGTTGATACAATATTAAATATTAAACCATCTAATGAACGTTTTGAGGTAAAAGCAGAGCAAGGAGTAAACGTTAAAAAATTAACTAAAGGCTGTATAATTTTTAATATTAATGAAGAAAATGGATATATAATTTCAGTATTAAATAAAAAAAATAATAAAGATGAAATAGGATATTGGAATGAAGATTTTTTAAATATTAAACCTTATATAGATGATTATTACTTTACTAAATCAACTTTAGATTGTATAGGTGAGTTTATTCTTGAAGAGTTGCCAGAAGAATTTAATATTTCTAAATCTTCACAAATAGATTTATTGAAAAAGACTGTTGATTATTGTTATAACAATGATACATTTGATCTTAATGAATATGGAAATGATGTGTTAGAAAATGATGAGTTAATACAAAAATTAGATGCTTTTCACGAGGATTATGTTAATAAAAATGAATTAGAACAAGTTGAAACTTTTGATATAGATAAAAGAGCAATACAAATGAAGCTGAAAGATTTCAAATCTATTATTAAATTAGATGATAAATTTGATATAGTTGTACATAAGGATACTGAAAATTTGATTCGTGGAAAGGATGAAGCGACTGGATTAGATTACTATCAATTATTTTTTAAGATAGAGAGTTAAAACTTCTATATAACAAAATAGTTGTTAATTTGTTAAGCAATTTAGATAATATAAATAATGGTTGATATATTTAAGAATCTAAACCAAAATCAGATTGAAGCTGTTAAAACAACAGAGGGAAGAGTTAGGGTTGTTGCAGGAGCTGGATCGGGTAAAACACGAGTACTTGCTCATCGTTATGCATATCTTGTCAGAGAGTTTGGAATAAGTTCTAGTAATATTTTGTGTATGACTTTTACCAATAAAGCTGCACAAGAGATGAAGAATAGAATTGCCAAGCTTGTAGACAAGGCTTATGTAAATGATTATATTTGTACTATACACAGTTTTTGTGTTAAATTTTTAAGGAAAGAAATACATAGAATTGGATATCCTAAGAATTTTGCTATTATTGATAGTTTAGATGAAAAAGCTTTAGCTAAAGATGTAATGGCAGAAATGGAGTTAGATGATGCCTATACGGTAAAACAATTTTTAGATGAAGTTGAAATTTATAAAAGCATTAATCCTTATATAGAACAAATTATTCTGCCTGATAGAAAAAATCAATTAGAAGCAAAGTGTGAATCTTATATAATCTGTTATATATTGCTGCAATTAGAAACTTTTAGTTTGGATTTCAAGGATTTAATAGAATATACACTTTATATTTTAAATAATTTTGAAGATGCAAAAATATATTGGCAGGAACAATTTAACTATATAATGGTTGATGAAGTACAAGATTGCAGTCGTTCAGACTGGAAAATAATAGATATACTAAGTCAATTTTATAATAATCTTTTTATTGTTGGTGATCCAGATCAATCCATATATGAATGGCGGGGTGCTGTTCCTGAAAATTTTATAAACTTTAAATCTGATAGAGATTTTATTCTTGATGAAAATTATCGTTCTACTCAAAATATTCTTAATGTAGCAAATTCAATAATATCGAATAATAAAAAAAGAATACCTAAAAATTTATATACTCAGAAATCATCTGATTATATAGCAGTACATTTTCATGGCAAATCAGAAGAGGAAGAGGGAAATTGGATTGCAAATCAAATAAAATCATTAGTTAAACAGGGTTATGATTATGGAGATTTTGCTGTTCTTTATCGAGCATCTTTTATATCAAGAGTAATAGAACAAGCATTATTAAAACATCATATTAAATATATTGTTTGGGGTGGAGTACGGTTTTTTGAAAGAAAGGAAATAAAGGATGTATTAGGTTATCTACGCTTGATTTCTTATAAAGATGATTTATCTTTTAAGAGAATAATTAATACGCCTTCCCGCAAGTTTGGCAAGGTGTCGTTAAAAAAATTGCAGGATTTAGCCAATGAAAAAAAAATGCTGCTCTATGATACATTAGTTAAATACAAAGATTTACCTGTTTTCAATAAAAAATCTATATTAGATTTTATTAATTTAATTGAAGAATGCAGGGCGTTTGGTACAACTAAATCTATTTCTGATTTGTTGGCATATATATTAGATGCCAGCGGATTAATTTCGATGTATAGGAAAGACAGCGATCAAGAACAATTGGATAATATATCAGAATTAATAAATTCTATAAAATATTATGAAGTTTCTAATGCAGAAGAGGAAAATCTATCTTTAGATATTTATTTGCAGGATATTTCACTTTATACGAATGCAGACTATAAAAATAGCGGTACATCCGTAAAATTAATGACTATTCATCAGTCTAAAGGTCTGGAATTCCCATTTGTTTTTGTATGCAATTTGACAGAAGGAATATTTCCAAGTCATCGTTCTATTAGAGAAAGAAAAAGAGATGGAGAGGAAGAAGAACGTAGATTGATGTATGTAGCAGTAACAAGAGCAGAAAAAGGATTATTTTTAACTGAATCTGAAGGTTACAATTCTTCTTTTAAATTAGAGAAATATCCATCAAGATTTATTAAAGAAATAGACGAAAATCTAATTAAAGTTGATGGTAAAATAGATCCAATTCTTTATAAAGGTACAGAATATTTGGTAAATTCTATTGAGAATGAAATAAATCCTAATGATGTAATAGAAGGCCTTAATATTGGAGATAGAGTAAAACATAAAATTTTTGGTGAAGGAGAAATTGTTGGTGTAAATAGTGGACATAGTTATAGGATTAATTTTAATGGAAAATTTAGAACAATTTTAGAAGAATTTTTAATTTATCTTGGTAAAAAATAGCATTATTTAGAATAATATTAAAATTCTAATTTTATGCGTTTGTTACATTGATTTTTTGTATATTTGTATATGTTAATATAAGTATTATAACTTGTTAATTCAATAATTTTTATGTTCAGAACTTATTTAAATTTATATAAATCATCTAACTATTTTTTCGGCTGTTTATTAATACTTTTATTACTATCCTCATGTGCTGAAGAAAATGAAAATTTAGTTAATCCTGCTACTATTTATGAAACTGTTAATGTACGTTTTCTAAATTTTGCTGGTGATGAAGGTGTAAGAACTTTAGTGCTTGATAATGATTTACATTTTGACAATATAGCATATAATACTATTTCAAGATCTTCCAATCCTCCTTCTGACTCTGTTACTATTGATGTGGTGAAGCAAGAAACTATTGAATTTAGTTCAGGAGAGGTTAAGCATAAATTTGCAAGAAAAACTCGTTATATTATTGTAGCTCTGCCTTCTCCGTTAAATGCTGTTGATTATAAACCAGTAGATACAATAGTGAAAATACAGACTACGTCTGTTTCGCCTTATGATACCAATGAATGTTATTTAAAAATGTTTAACGCAAATAATGACACTTCATGTACTTATACATTATTATTAGGTTGTCCAAATGATTCTGCTATTATAAAAAATTTACATTATAAAGCATCAAGTGGTATCAAAAATATATATAAGGGAATTAGAACTTTTTCTATTGTAAAAAATACACCAAGTGATACAACTTTATTAGGTGTATATGAATTAGAGTTATTAGCAAGCAGACAATATGCTATAATTATTAATAAAAAGGATGAAGTTTTTTTTGTTGATGAATTGTCAGATAACGATAATATATTATTGAATCCTAAAGTTGTAACAGAGAGGGATGCTTATATTAGGGTCATTAATTTGGCTTCTGTACCAATTACGGTTAACAATGTACCAGGAGATGAAATTGTATCTAACTTAAATTCTAATTTTATAGATCAATATCATCGAATATCTACTTGCAGCCATAGAGATAAGGATCAAATACAGTTAGTTGCAAATTCTGTATGTACTGATTCTGTTAAATATCCTTTTGAAGTATTTAAAAAATATACTGCTCTTGCTCTTGATTATAATGAAAAGGCAGCAGGAAAATTAATTCTTGTAGCACCTAACAGAGTTGCTTCAAATAACACTTTAAATAAGGCTGTAATTAGAGTGGTTAATGGAAATTATAATAATAGCGGTATTAATGTTTCCATAGGAGCGCATGATGCATCAAATGAATTTGGTTATGAAGCAGGCAATATATTAGCGAAAACATTAATAGCAGGTAATGTGTCAAATGAGGTAGCAGTTGAAGGTGGAAATTTGCCTATAACAGTTTTTACATCTACTGAACCTGCAAAATATATTTTTAGTGCTAATGTATTTGTTGAAAATAATAAAAGCTATATTTTAGTTATTGATTATACAAATCAAAAAGGACGTATAGCCTTAATTTCTGAAGATGATGAATTAAAATCTATTGAATACTATAATCCTTCTGTTTTTGTACAAGTTGTTAATGTTGTTGAAAATTTGCAATACGCTAATATTAACATAAAAAATGTACTAACAGATGCTAAATTAAATAGAGAAAATGCACTGGCAACTTTTGTACCTGTTGGCAATAATACTATAACAATCAATGGGAAGACACATGAGTTTAATGCAGAAGAAACTGATAGATTGTTAATTATTGCTTCTGGAAATAGTAGTGATATAGATATTTTTAATATAAAATCAAAAACTCTCGGTGCATCTTCGAATGATTATAAACGCCGCTATATAAATGCTGCTTATGATGTACCTTTGTTAAGAGTAAAATCTGACTCTGCAAATACATCAAATTCTATTTTGCAGGAATCTATAGCATATAAAACAGCATCTGATGTTGAAACATATACAAGAGAGAAAAAATTTACTTTATTTTTTGAAAATCAGCAGGATGGAAATTTTTTAATCAAATCAACTGATTTATTAATGACTTTAAGAAAAAATTATTCTGTAATTTTTTATGGTTCTAAAAAAACAAATTATAATATTTTAATTTTGCAGGAATATTAATTTTTTAGATTTATATATTATGATAAATATTTATATTAACGATAAGTTATTTAATTTTGATAATGATAGTGTCAATATAGAAGAAGCAGTTTCTAAAATAGAAAATATGCCTAATAATGTTGTCATTGCCTTAAATAATTCAATTATACAAAAAGATAATTGGAAAAATACTATGCTAAAAAATGATGACAAGCTTATGATTATTAGAATTGCGTGTGGTGGATAATGGAACTTATTGTAATTTCTTCTCCTAATATATGTAAAAATGAAATCCAGGCAATAAACAACCTTTTTGAAAATGGACTGTCTATTTTACATCTAAGGAAAAAAATAGATTTAGAATCTATGAGAAATTTAATAAGAAAAATTGACAGTCAGTATTATAATCGTATAGTATTGCATAGTTGTTTTGAATTAATAGATGAATTTAATTTAAAGGGTGTACATAATAAAGATATAAGTAAAATAATAAAAAAAGAAAAATTTATTAATCAAGTAAATATAAGACGAACTTATTCTTGTTCTTGCCATAGTTTTGAGGAATGTAAAACTTTGCTTCCTTTTTTTGATTATATGTTTATAAGTCCTATTTTTGACAGCATATCCAAAGTAGGATATAAATCTAATTTTAGTCAGGATAAGTTATTGGAAATAAAAAATACAGGATTGTTAAATAATAATATATATGCGCTTGGCGGAATAGATAAGAATAATATAAGTATATTAAAAAAATATGGTTTTAAAGGTTGTGCGGTTTTAGGTACTTTATGGAATGAATTTGAAAATAATTCTGATATAGATTTTGTCTTAAAAAAATTTATAGAGATAAAACACCTTTGTTCTGATTAATTATATTTGATATTATTTATATAAAATATGAATGCCTTTAATATAGATAAATTTAAGTTACAGTTTATAACTAACGAATCTGATGAAATACGTTGTTTAGACTTAGTGCGAAAAGTCTTAGATGGTGGTTGTAAATGGGTACAATTTCGATATAAAACAGAAAATATTGAAGATGATTATAATAAAATAGTTAGAATTGCATCAAATTTAAAAGAAGAATGTCATAAAAATAATGCTATTTTCATTATAGATGATTATGTTGATATTTGTAAGGAATTAAAGGCAGATGGAGTTCATTTAGGAAAAAATGATTTACCTATAAGTCAGGCAAGAGAAATATTAGGAGACGATTATATCATTGGAGGTACAGCTAATACATTATATGATATTACTAATATTTATAATCAAAAAGCTAATTATATTGGGTTAGGACCATTTAGATTTACAACAACGAAAAAGAAACTTGAGAATATATTGGGATTAGATGGATATAGAAATATTTTATCTGAATTAAAACGATTAAAAATAATAATTCCTATTGTTTCAATAGGAGGAATAAAGGAAGAAGATATTTTTGATATTATGAATGTAGGTATTGATGGAATAGCAATATCTGGTGAAATATCGAATGCTTCTAATCCATCTAAAAAAACAAATGATATTTTATTAAAAATAAATAATTATATTATTAAACAGTAATAAACAAAATGCTGCTGCAGGAAAAGAAATCTAATCTTGACAAGATAGAAAGATATATAGATATAAAAACTTTAGTTTTAACAATAGTTTTGGTTTCAATAGGTCTTGTTGTACTATATAGCGGTACAGCAACTTTTGATTCAAAACTTACTTTTTTTAACAAGCAAATTTTATCTGCTCTAATTGGACTTGCTTTTATGGCAATATTTGCATTCTTGCCTACTTATGTTTTAAAAGCAAGTGTTCCTATTGTATATGGTGTATCAATAGCAATATTAATTGTGGTATTAAAATTTGGAACGTCTGCTCATGGTACGCAGGGTTGGTTAAATATTGGTTCTTTTACATTTCAGCCCGCGGAACTGGCAAAAGTTGCAGTGTTGTTATTTCTGGCTAAGCATTTATCAAAATATACTACCAATGTAGGAAATATAATGGATATATTTGTAATGCTTCTTATTGTTTTAGTACCATTTGGTTTAATATTGCTGCAGCCTGATTTTGGTTCAGCAATTATATTGGTTATGATTTTTTTAGGTGTGTTGTTTTGGGCAGGGTTTGATGGTTATTATTTGTATTTAATATTTGCTATGTTATTGACTGGAGTAGTTGCATTAAAAAGTACTAACTTATTTATTAGTATAGCAATTTTACTATCCATAATTCTTATAGTATTCCGAAAAAAAATATATATGTATATTTTAGGAGTATTATTAATAGTTGGTGTAGGTATTCTTAGTCCATTTGTTTATAATAATGTTCTTGCATCGCATCAACAGGCAAGAATAAATGTATTTTTGAATCCTGGAAGTGATCCACAAGGTATTGGATACAATGTATTGCAATCTCTATTAGCAGTAGGTAGTGGTGGTATAGGAGGTAAAGGATATTTACAGGGAACATTGACTCAGCTGCGTTATGTGCCTATGCAATGGTCAGATTTTATTTTTTCTATTCCAGCTGAAGAATTTGGATTATTGGGTAGTACAGCTTTGATTATTCTGTTATTATTGATGGTTTACCGTGCAGGCATAATAGCTTCTTTATGCAAGGATAAATTTTATTCAGTTTTAGCTTTTGGAACTGCAACTATGTTTTTATTTCATATATTTGTAAATATTGGAATGGTAATAGGTATTTTTCCTGTAATGGGAATTCCGCTGCCTTTTATAAGTCAAGGTGGTACTTCTTTAATTATAAATATGTCATTAGCTGGTTTGTTAATGAATGCTTATAGAAGTACAAAAAAATAA
>JAFRQN010000008.1 GCA_017428585.1 Bacteroidota bacterium
AGCAAAAAAAATTTTTATATAAAAAATTTTTTATTTATTTTTGTATTTGTAAAGGTCTTAGGAGGAATAGAAATTGTTTCTTTTGACCATAAATTTGATATTTTTTAACTAAATAAATTATTATTATGTCAAACAAATTTGATAGTAAACTTATACTTGGTATCGTACTTGCAGTTATCTGCTTATTTGTACGTTTTGCAGCGCCAATAGCGCCTAATTTTACTCCTATTTTGGCAGTAGCATTATTTGTAGGTGTAATTTGCACTAAATTCCGTGCTGCTATGTTAATTCCATTTGCAGCAATGTTAATTGGCGATTTAGCTTTTTCAGGTATTCATTCAATGATGTTTTCTGTTTATGTTTCCGTATTTTTAATTGCTTTAGTTGGCAATAAAATCGGCGAAAAATATAATGTGAAAAATATATCATTAACATCATTTTTAGGAGCAATTGCATTTTTCTTGATTACAAATTTTGCAGTATGGTGTGAAGGTTGGTATGGTTATTCATTTAATGGTTTAATCAACTGCTATGTTGCAGCTATACCATTCTTTAGATACACTTTATTAAGCAGTTTTGCTTATGCTGGTGCATTATTTGGTATATATTTCTTAGCAGAGAAATATGTTTTAGCTCCATCTACAACAAAGTAAGTATAAAAGAAGCAAAAAAAATAAATTGAAAATTTCATAAGAAAATTTGATTGAAAGAGTAGCTTTTGCTACTCTTTTTTTTATTTAAATTATCATTATAGAGTCTTCTTAACTCCTTGGATGGAAATGTTTATGAACTTCTTTTATAAATTCTCTATCTATATGGGTATAAATTTGGGTTGTAGTAATAGAAGCATGGCCTAACATTTCCTGCACTACTCTTAAATCTGCCCCGCGTTCTATTAAATGGGTAGCAAAAGAATGACGCAGGCTGTGCGGATGAACTTGAAATGGTATATTTGCCAGCTTAGCATATTTATCCAGTATCAGCCAAATACTCATGCGGGTTAATTTATTGCCTCTTGCATTTAAGAATACTATATCTTCATCTTTGGTAAAATCCTTTACAAGAGAAATTCTTGCTTCTGTTTTATACTTATTAATCCATTTTACAGCTTCTGAACCTATAGGAACAATGCGTTCTTTGCCGCCCTTGCCAAAAATACGAACGATTTCATCTTCAAACAATATATCCCTAAATTTCAGATTAATTAATTCTGACACACGAAGACCGCAGGCATATAAGGTTTCAATTATAGCGCGATTTCTAATTCCAAGCGCATTATCTGTATCTATCTGATTTAGAATAGATTCTATCATTTCCAGCGTTAATACATCAGGAAGATTGCGTTCTACTCTTGGCACTTCCAGCAATTCTGTAATATTTGAATGAATTTTATTGTTATTATATAAGTATGAATGAAGACCTCTCAACGATGATACATATCTTGCTATTGTAGAATTGGAAAGACATAGTTCTGATAGTTCTGTCAAGAATGACTGCAGAACAGCCAATTCTACCTTATCAAAATCATTAATATTATTTAAGTTTAAGAAATTTACATAATTTTCTATATCCTGCATATAAGAATTAATGCTGTTTGCAGACAATCCTTTTTCATATTTTAAGAATGATATATATTCTTTTATGCTTTGAGTTATTTTATTATTTATGTTATTATTTATTTC
>JAFRQN010000047.1 GCA_017428585.1 Bacteroidota bacterium
ATAGTCATTATCAAGAGCTTCTTTATATATATGTTTCCAGTTGTTTATTCCAATAAAAGCAGATACAAGCAGCAATAATGTACTTTTTGGAAGATGAAAATTAGTTATTAAGGCTTTTATAGTTTTTATTTTATAACCAGGAGTAATAAATAATTGGGTATGACATTCCAAATTATCAATATTCCTTTTTTCTATTTGCTGTAAAAGTGAAGATAATGCCTCATACGGAGAAACATTATCTACATTAGCAGAATATGGATAATTTTGTTCTAAAATAACATTATTATCTACTAATTCAAATTCATTATTTAAAGATTTTATACCCAGCCAATATAGAGTTTCTAATGTTCGAAGCGAAGTTGTACCTGTTGCAATTACAAATGGATTTGATTTTTTATATTCTTCCAATAAAGTATTTAAAGTAAATTTATCTATATATATTTGTTCAAAATGCATATTATGTTCTTGTATAGAAGTTGTTATAGGTACAAAAGTACCTGGTCCAACATGTAATATAACATTTGAAATTTTAATATTTTTCTTTGATAAATTATTTAATACTTCCTCAGAGAAGTGCAATCCTGCAGTAGGAGCAGCAACGGAACCAGCAATATTTGCATAAATAGTTTGATAACGTGTTTTATCTATATTTTCAGCTTCACGTTTTATATAAGGAGGCAAAGGTATTTTTCCAGCATTTTCTAATATTTTTTGAAATGGGGAATCACCCTGCCAAACAAATTCTACAATAGCTTTATTTTCTTTACGAGATAATATTTTAGCTTTAAAATCTGTTTTATTAAGAAAATCATTACTATTATCTTGTAAAGATAAGATTAAACCTTCTTTTACATGATGACCACCTACGATACATTCCCAGCTGCATTTGTTTATAGCACCAATAGTAATTTGAGGATCATGCGATGGTGAAATTGGTGATATACATAATAATTCGATAATTCCACCTGTTGGTTTTTTCATAAAGAAACGAGCAGGTATTACCTTTGTTGAGTTTCTAACAAGTAAACTATTATCTGGCAAGTAATTATAAATATTATTAAACACTGTATGTGTAATATTATTAGTATCTCTATTAAATACCAGTAGCTTGCTATTCGAACGCTCTTTGTTAGGATATTGAGCTATTGAATTATTAGGCAAATCATAATAAAACTCATCTAAAGACAGTCTATCTGCAAATGTATTTGAATTCATTCTATTAATTATGCCTTATATTTAATATATCACCATCTTTACAAATATATTCTTTCCCTTCTAAACGGAATACACCATTTTCTTTACATTTAGCTATATTGCCATATTTTATGAAATCATCGTATGATACCACTTCAGCTCTAATAAATTTATTGTAGAAATCAGTATGTATTGTTCCTGCAGCTTCTTGAGCATTCATTCCTTTTTTTATAGTCCAAGCACGGCATTCATCTTCACCTACTGTAAAGAAAGATTGTAAACCTAATAATTCGTAAGCACTACGTATC
>JAFRQN010000048.1 GCA_017428585.1 Bacteroidota bacterium
CAAAGTGCAATTTGTGCCTATAGCTTAATAGGATAGAGCAGTGGATTCCGGTTCCAAAGGTTGAGGGTTCGACTCCCTTTAGGCACACGAGAATTTCACAAAAAACATAACTAGCTTAAATATAAGCTACATAAGAGTGATAATTATTAATTAAAATACTAAGTTTTAAATTATTTATGGATACGAAAAATTCTAACGAAGAATTAGAAAATGAAAATGAATTGATGCCGACAGGAGTTGGTTCAAAAGTAAACAGTATAAACAAATTTGTACAAAAATACAGTAAGATAATTATTATAGTATCAATAGTTATAGTAGTTTGTGCAGGTTTGATATATTTAATAATAGCAAATAATGCAAAAAAAGAAGCTAACGCATCTAAAGCATTAGCAAGAATAGAACAGTATTATACAAAGGGTGATTATAAAAATGCCCTTAAAGGAAATGATTCTTTGCCAACTGTAAGAGGAGAAAAAGTTATAGGTCTTTTAGAAATTATAAAAGAATATGGCTCAACTTCAGCTGGTGAGCGTGCATCACTTTATGCAGCCGATAGTTACTTTAAATTAGGAAATTATAAAGAAGCAAAAATATATTACGAAAAAGCAATAAAATCTGGTATAGATGTTATAAATGTAGGTGGATATGCAGGTGTTGCGGCTTGTAACGAAAAATCAGGAAATTATAAAGAAGCAGCAGAAGGATATTTAAAAGCAGTAGATTATATAAATGATGACAGCCAAAAAATGAGATATATGTATTTCGCTGCTCTTTGTAAAGAAAAAGCTAAAGACAAAGAAGAGGCAATAAAAATATACAGAGATATTTTAGAATTAAATAAGTATGGTGAATTTAATAATTTAGCTAAAGCAGGTATAACAAGACTTGGTGCTGAGGTTGAATAATTAAACAACTATATTATATATATAAACACAATATAACATTTTAACTTTGTTATATGAATATGAAAAAGAATATAATTATTAACAATTTATTAATATTTTTCGGAGGTAACATGAAACGATTTATTCGTTTGTGTTTTATGACTGTGGTATTGAGTATCTTTGCTCTAAATATAGGGCAAGCTCAAAAACCTCAACAGTATGTGTCGGGAACTATCAAAGCCAATGAGGTAATGATATTTCTAAAAGACAACGTATACGTCATAGATCAGGAACTTAATATCAAAGGTACTTTGATAATAGAACCTGGTACTGAAATTTATCAATATGATAATGGACGTATAGTGGTAGCTGCCGGTGGACGACTTATAGCTGATGGATTGGCTTCTGCAACAGCAAAAGAACCAGTCAGTCCAAAAGTTCTATATCCAGCTTCAACTGGTGGTTTAGAGTATGCTGATTTACGATATTTCCTTTATCCTTTCTATGAAGGAAATGATCCTGCTGCAACAAAAACTGCAGGTATCGCTAATCTTTCAAGTAGAGAGCGTACTATTCATCCATTGAAATATAACCACATTTTCAATGTGTTATTAGACGTGGATAATAGAAGAATCGTTAATATCGTAGATCCAAATGATTGGACAACTGATAATATTACTGCTGGTCCAGCTGGTGAATTCAATAGCTATTCATATACAGCAAACGCAGCAGGTAACTTAGTTGTAGTTCCTTATGAAACTGCTATTATGTTTATGGCAGCAAGAATGAACTTAGATCCAAACCTTAATCCTTTATTAAAAACAAATCCATGGACAAGAGGTAATGGCGCTAATGTTAATGTAACTCCAGGTAAAATTACTTTCAAGGGTCAACCTGAAAATAATATGTCTCGTGAATGGGGTCATATAGTAGTTATGCCAGGTGCAAGAGCTGCTTTCTTCCGTAATTGTACATTTGAAAACTTTAAAAAAGATACTACAGTTGATAGAGTTGCTTATTATAAAGATGA
Source organism: Bacteroidota bacterium (assembly GCA_017428585.1). Classification (GTDB taxonomy): domain Bacteria; phylum Bacteroidota; class Ignavibacteria; order Kapaibacteriales; family UBA2268; genus JAAYTD01. The sequence continues at coordinate 1,915 of JAFRQN010000048.1, forward strand.
AAATAGAAATGAACTTACAGTTCCAACTTTGTCAGCAACAGAATTAGATGAACTTAATAAAGTTATCTTAAACATGACTAATGGTGGTGGTGGTGCAATTACTACTTTCTCATCAAGAACATGGTTAATAGGTTGTGAATTTAATAATAACTTTGCACGTAATCGTGGTGGTGCTGTTCAAATTCTTCAATCACCAACAAGTTATTATTATGCAAATATGCAAGTTAATTCAGCAGATACTTTAGGTATCCCTGTTTATTCTAATAATAAAAACTTAAGAGTTGTCGATCCTAACAGTGATTCAACTTCTGTTATGGCAAGACATAAAGGATATCCTCAAATAGATAATATTGATAGTAGAAATGCTGAATTCTTTAATAATGATGCAGCAAGAGTTGCATGGGATGATGCTCGTTTAGCAGGTTTCTTAGGTCGTTTCCGTAATTTGACTTTCAATTCAAATATGGTACGTGTTGCTGTTACAGAACCTATGCAAGTTGATGGTAAAACAATAGTACAAGATAATCTTGATAAATCACCTGAATATCCATTACCATGGGGTAATATGGCATATGGTGGTGCAGTTTATGTAGCTGGTCAACCAAGTGAAGAATATCGTCAAGTAGAATTTGGTTTTGGTATAAACGATTCTATTAATATAGATGGATATTATATTAATCCTAATGGAAAAGGTGAAATAGATGCTATCACTTTCTCAGGCAACAGAGCAGTAAACTTACAAAATAGCTTAAACTCAAATGGTGCAAAAGGTGGTGCAATCTATGTTGGTTCAAACACTTCTTTAATAGTTGCTGGTGCTTTTGAAGATAACAGAGCAGAAGCAAAATTCTTAGTAAATGAAAAAACTTCTTATGATAATGGTACAAGTTATGCTCTTGGTGGTGCAATCTATGCAAACAATCAATCAACTGGCCGTTTACAAGTAAGAGGTGGTAAAAATAGAGATGAAGTAGTTGGTGGTAAAGTTTCTAATAGAAACTGGACTATTTTTGAAAATAACTATGCTGGTGCAGGTGGTGCAATCTATGTTGACAATAGTGCAGACGAAATCATGTCTCCAGTAATCGGTGGTTCAGATTCAAAAGCATTTAATAATGAATTTGGTTATCGTATCGTTTTCAAAAATAACTTTGCACAAGCTGCAGGTGGTGCAGTATTTACAAGACGTAATACAAGAATAACAGGTTCTGGTGGTAGACTATCAGATTATAATTATTCTCCTCAAGACATGGTTGTTTTCGAAAATAACTATGCTGGTTTTTCAGGTGGTGCATTACAAATAGATATTCCTAATGCTCAACAAAATATTGCAAGACCACACTTGAGAATTGCTAACATCATTCGTGCAGAATTCAGAAATAATGTTGTAGGTAAAGATGTCATTTCTGATTTATATAGAGAAATCCGTGGTGGTGGTGCTATCTACACATTAAATGCAGATTTGAACGTTGTTAAAGCTGTTAAAATAGCTGAAAATAAAGCATATAATGGTAATGGTGGTGGTATCTTAGCTGCAAGTCCATTCTCAGCAAACAAACGTATGTTCTTAACAGATCTTGATAGAGTTGAATATGATGCTGATTGTTATTTCGATGCTGATGGCAAGAGACTTCCATTAGGCGTTGAACCAGTTGCAACAAATTATACTTCTGTAAATGCTCCATTCGTTTATGGTGAAAATTATCCAGCTGACGTTGCTGCTAATGAAAACATTAAAGAAGGTATTATTGCTACAACAAGAATGTTAACAATATTTGATAAGAACGAAGCTAACGTAATCGATAGTATTGCTGATTATCAAGTTACTAATTTCGGTGCAACTCAAATGTCAAAAGGTTATGTAATGCCTGTAACTGATTTCAATGATCAATATTGGTTCGATGCTAATACTGGTCTTTTAGCTGGTACAAGTGGTTACTTAATCAAAGCATTCAAAGAAAACAATAAATGGAAATGGGAAAATATAGATGTAGGAGATGGTTATTCATATAACGCATTATGCTTCACTTCTCCTATGACTGGTTTCATTGGTGATAACTATGGTAATATAAAGAAAACTACTGATGGCGGTGCTACTTGGAAAACTGTTTACAGCGTTAATTTATCAGTAGAAAGTATTAGAGATATCGCATTCTCAGGAAGCAGCAAAGGTGTTGCAGTTACTAAGAATGGTAATATCCTCGTAACAAGCGATGGTGGTGAAAATTGGGTTAAATATAATTACTCACAATATGTTAATAATTTAGTTGGTGCTGCTTGGGTAACAAGTTCTATTGGATTTGTTGCTGGTGATAAAGGTCTTGTATTAAAGACTACTGATGGCGGTGCTACTTGGGATGTTCAAACTATTCCTGGTGTAACTGATGATTTAACAAAAATATTATTTACAAGTACAACTAATGGTTATGTAATTGGTAAAAATGGTGCTATTGCATCAACTGTAGATGGTGGTAATACTTGGAATGTTATTACAGGTCAAATACCAACAGGTGTTAATTTAACAGCTATTCACTTCTATGGTCAACAATATGGTTATGTTGCAACAAGCAACGGTGAAATGTATGTAACAAAAGATGCTGGTGCTACTTGGGAAGCTTTAGGAATCGCAAATGGCCGTGAAATCCTTTCTATATATTTCACTAATATGAATACTGGTTTCATAACAGGAAACAATGCAGTTGTTAAAAAGACAACAGATGGTGGTCTTACTTGGGAAGTTGTAATTCCAGCAGATGCTGCTTCTCCTCTTGGTGGAAGTCCACGTCTCCATGCTAATATTCCATCTATGCCAGAAAATGGTATCGGTCTTGGTGGTGCATTATTTATCGTTGATGAACAAAAATTAGATAGAATTTATAGAACAGACAGTCTTAAATTTAACCGTGTAAGATTTACTGATAACTTTGCATTCTCAGGTTCAGCTATCTATTCAGATAACTATGACCTTAAACTTGTTCTTAATCGTTCTCTCGTAATTGGTAACAAAACTGATGATAGAAATGATATAGGTAGACATCAAAATGCTATCAACGGTCCTTATAATACTAATTTAGCTTATAATGAGCAAAACTTAGCATCAAGCGACTTAGTTGCAGCAACTATCTATGGTGAATTACAAGGTCCTCTTCCTAATTCAATCTTCTCAACAGCTGCTAACTCAATTTATGGCAACGATGCAAGATTCTTAATTAGATTACCAGATGCTCCTAATACAAAAGGTATTATGGCTGGTCAAAACTTCTTAGGTTCAGGTGGTACTGATACATTAAGAGGTAACTATTGGGGTAGAACAGAAGCAAATGTTATATTAAATGTATTACATAATATTTCTAACCATTCAGGAAATGGTTTAGCTAAATCACAATTCGAAACATTCTTTGTTGAATATGGTGATAATAACTACTTACCATTCTATCATCAACAAGATGGTGTTGATTTACGTAAACAAGGTCCATTTGAATGGAATACAACAGATTATCAAGAAGTACGTGTAACAAATAAATATCACTATACAGCAATTAATTTGGATAACCAACCAAACGATGTTAATGCTGCTGCTGATTATACTATTCCTGAAAGATATTTATTCTCAGGTAGAGTATATGATATTTATGATAAAGGTACTGATATAAAGACAGCTGACTATACAAGACGTAGAATGGTTCCTATTGAAGACTTTGCAGTAGGTAATCCTGTATTCTTAAAAACTTATCAAGATGAAAATGACGTTCGTACAGCAGTTGAAAAGAAAACTAAATACGTTAAACGTTGGAAGAGAAATCCAGAATACGCTAATGCTTTATTACCAAACGGTAATCCAGAATTCCCAGAAATCTATGCTATGCAAGGATTATGGAAACCAATGTATTCAAAAGAAACAGAAGGTTATACTAAAGCTGATGGTACTGTAGTTCCTCCAGATAATATTCCAAGATACTATCATCCATTAGCAATGCCGTTATACTTGGAAACTCAAGTAAACTTTGATGGTGAATATGTACAATCTAACTGGGATTATGAACACCAAGCAGAAACAGTATTCTTTATTATAAACGAAACAACAACTGATTATATCCGTGTAACATTAAAACAAGTTCCTAATAGAAATGATTCTAGTGTATGGGATAACGATTTATTTAGAGCAACTGTATTCTTCGTTCCTGATTCAACAAATCGTAGTGATGGATTAGCAAGAAGAAATAGCGAAAACTTACTTAACTTAGGTTCAAATGGTACATTCCCATTTAACTCAGATCCTGACGCAGGTGCAGGTGGATCAGCTTCTGCATCATTATTACAAAAATTGTGTCCAAGAAATGTAAGTTTAGACGATGCTGCTCATAATGAAGACTTTGCTGCTTTAACTGGTAGAAAATATATCACAGCTTCAACTAACTCACCACGTGATTATCATTTAGGTGGTATTGCTGATATCTATTCAAATAGAAGAATTGATGATAATGGCAAGAGAGTTAAGAAAATGCCTGATGATAACATATTCGATCCAGCAGCAGATAACAGCTACAACGCATACTTCGCAGGTGAAAGATTTGGTACTTTACCAGTAAATAAAGGCGACGTTATTCGTGTTGTATCAAGAAACGTTTTATGGAAAGAAGGTGTTGAAAAAGCATACGATGGTGGTTTAGTATTTATTATTACTGATGGTCCTGAAATTCCAGTATTTACAGGTGATATAGTAATGTTTGGAACTGATTCTCTAAATCCTTATATGAAAGGTGTAGATGGATCATATCCTCCAATCTATAACAAAATACGTCCTGACTTAACTGGTGCAATCGGTGATACAGCAGTTTATAAAACTGAATTATTAAATAAAGTATTTGTTCAAACTGACAGAAATTATCCAGCATATAGCGGTACTTATTCAAATCCTACTTTACCAGATAATGTAAGAGGTACTGATAGTATATTAACAATTACTGCTATTGATAGAAATGAATTCTATGATCCACGTGTTGAATTCTGGAAAGACAGATATACAGACCTTACTTATACTTGGAGTGTTGGTGATAACTCTGGTCTTAAATATTGGTTAATGGCTGATACTATTAAAGCTAACAACCCACCACGTGATGGTGCAAGAGGTTATGTAGTATTAAAAGGTTTACCAATTAACCCTTATATTGTACCAGGTGGTGAACCTGTAAGAGTTACAGCATTCAATTATCCTCCAGGTACTTTGATGATTGACTCAATGAGAGCAGCTGGATTAAGTGATGATATTATTAAGAGATATTATCAAACATTCCCTAAATACTTTAACACACCATTCTATTATGGTGCAAATAGTGATAATCCATCAAGCGATACATTGGCAAGATTCTTACAACAAGATACTTTAGGATTTGGCAAAGATAAATTCAGAGCAGTTGCTGATGATATTTATATCTTTGTTATGGATAGTTTACCACGTTTCATCGCTTATGATGTAACAGGTGGTGCAGTTCCTGAAACATTTACAATTAAAGAAGACTTTAATAAGAATACAACAATTGATGTTAATTATGATTGGACTAAATTCCAAGCTGGTATAAATTCAGAAGGAAAGATTCGTGCAAACTTAACTGACAGATTGAGATTCAAAGTTGATATTAATACAGATGACGAGTTACAAGATGCTACAGCAGAAGAAAAAGGTTGGGACTTCCGTTATGGTAGAACAGCTTATTCATTCGCTAATCTTGCTAACAACGGTGGTGAAATTGTTATAGTTGATACTTTAACAAAGAAAGATGGTGCTAATATCATTTCTCAAATGAAACCAGCATGGATGGACAATAAATATTTCATGACTTATGAAGATTATACTAAAGATGATCCTAATTTAGTTGACTTCCAAGTAAGAGGTCAAATGAACATTAGAATCGACAGAGATGAAGCTCTTGGTTTATTGAAATATGATGTATTAAATAGTCCAGATAGAGAAGTTTACAACACTGATACAGTATTTGGCTTAGTAGTAAATGATGGTCATGGTGGACTTTCAACTAAACTTTATGATGTTTATATTAACTTCCAACCAACTATTATTACTGAATCATTGCCAAGTGCAACAGAAACAGTTGATTATAACCCAAGTCTCTTAGATACAGTAGGTGCAAGAATAACAGTATTTGATCCAAATGCTGATCAATATCATAAATTTGAATTATTGTATCCTGGTGTACCAGTAGCATTGAATGAAGGGTCTGATATATTATACCTTGATCCATTCTTCAAGGATGAAATGACACCTATCGATCTTTCAACAATGAAGACTACTCCAACTTGGTTAAAGATTGATGAAGATTCAGGTATTCTTTATGGTATTCCTGATTTAGTTACAGACTTAAATAATACAAAAGTTACAGTTACAGTTTTAGTAAAAGATGAAGATGGCTTATTTGCTATTAAACAATTAGAATTAAATGTTAATACTAAGAATATGCCTCCATCTATCGCAATTGCACCAATGTTAGATTGTTTAGTTTCTGGTCAAGAAATAGACGAAGATGTTGTTGTTTATGATAGAGATCTTTTAAGAGATGGTGATGCTTCTAAATTAGAAACAGTTACATTATCTGTTGAATATCCTGCTTCATTATCAATAACACCAAGTACAATTACTGGTCCTTTAACTTCAGATTCAGTTGTAGTTAAATTGACAAGTAACGGTCCATTTAACTTCGATCCTGCTGATGTAATTGATGGTAGAATAGATGTTGCTATTAAAGTTGTTGACAAAGCTGGTGCTTCTCAAACATTAGTATTCAAGATAAGAGTTTCTGATGATGTTGACTTCTTATCAAATATTACTGTTATCAATGCTAGAAATTCTTCTAAGACATTAAGCTGGGGTACTGCAAGAAACGCAACAACTGGTGATGGTCTTGACGGTCAAGCTGTTGGTAGATTAGATGAAAACTATTGCGAAATAGAAATTCCTCATATTCCACCACAAGACGTATTTGATGCAAGATGGTCTATTACTTATACAAATGGTACTTATAGAAACATATTCCCAAGTGCTAAAGCTGGAAGCAACCAAACATTACATAGATATAAAGGTATATTCCAACCAGGTGGTGAAACTGGACAAACTTCAGCATTCTATCCTATTACTTTAAGATGGGACCCAGCTACAGTACCAGCAATTGATGCTTCAAATAACCCACAAGGTTCTACTTGGAGACTTATTGATGGTGGTACAAATGGTAACTATTTCTCAATTAATATGCACAACGTTGCTTCAAGAAATATAAGCTCTGTTGCTCAATTTAGAGAAAATAGTGATGGTACAGTTGAAATAATTATTACTGATCCAAGAATAACTTCATTCCATATCACTCATGATTGGTATTCAGGAGTTAATGATGCTGAAAATGGTATTGTTGCAACATCACTCAATGCTATTTCTCCAAACCCAGCTGGTATAAATCAAGATAAAGTTAATATTAGCTTTGATGTTGAAAAAGCTGGTAATGTTTACATTGAAGTATTTAATGAATTAGGTGAAAAAGTAGCTACTGTTGTTGATGATTATTTCAATGCAGGACACTACGATGTGGCATTTACATTACGTGACTTAAAGGGTACTAAACTTTCAAGTGGTGCATACAGTGTAAGATTAACTTCAGGTATGACTACAAGTACAAAGCAATTAATCGTATTAAACTAATTTTGAATTAAAAACTGGTGCTTCTCGTAAGCACCAGTTTATAAAACCAAAAAAACATTTTAAAATAAATGGAGAAATAAAAAATGAGAAAATATTTCTTATATATGCTAAGCATTGCTGTTGTTACTTGTTTCTTCTTAACTGGACAACAATCAAATGCACAAGTATATAAACAATTCGAAGGTATTGGTACTTATAGAAATGAGTTGCCATACGACGAATTAGTAAAAGGAAAAACAGAAATATCTGAAGATGATTTCGTATTACCTCCAAATAATCAAAAAGATCTTGAATTAAATGATGGTTATTACGAATTACCTTTAGGATTTACTTATCGATATAATGGTGTTGATTATACAAGAGTATGGATTTCTATTAATGGTTTTATTACATTTGATCAACCACCTTCATTAGTTGAAGTTGCAAGAGATCCAGAAGGTTTATTCCGTATAGATAATTCTACTCCAAATAATATTATAGCTCCTTTCTGGGGTGACCATAAATATCGTTCTTCTAAGGAAGTTGCTAATGCAACTCCAAAGAATAAATATGCACAATCACATATTAATTATAAGGAAGGAACTTATAAATTAGAATTGCCTGATGGTAGTGTTGTTACTCGTAAAAATATGTTAATTGAATGGGAAAACTTGAATATATGTTATGCAGATACTATAGCAGGTGTTCCTGTTGAATATCCAGGTAACGTTGCAAGTTTTATTCTTATAATTTACCAAGGTGCTAATGATATTGATTCAAAACAAGGTAACATAGAATTTAAGTATGATTTCTTCGGTCCAATACCAACTCAAGCAGTATCTTCTGAAAAGAGTAATGTCTTAAGAGCTTCTGTAGGATTTAAAGGTGCTGGTTTTGGTTTAGGTGATAGAGCAGACTATATTAATGAATTATATAATGGTCGTTATGGTGGTTCTGATCCTTTACCAGCTGATGAAACTTTACAACATTCATCTACTAAATTATGTGAACTCATGCCTCCATCAGGAAGTAATGACTATTCTATTTTAGCTTACTCTGTTTATTCAGTAACTGATGCAAGAACTTGGGGTGATGGTGATGCTGATATGTCTAAAGCAGATGGTGGTAGACACTATAACTTCAGAGAAAAACAAAATGTTTATGTTAACATTAATGATGTTAGAACTATCATGAGATCTGTTGTTACTGGTATTAAATTAGACTCTGCTTATGCAGAAGCTGCTTACCATGCAGATGTTCATCATGACGGTAGATATTATTATCTTGTTCATAAAAATGAAAACAATGTTATTAATGTTGTAACAGAAGGTTATCAAAAGAGTGATGAAAATGGATATGTTGTAGATGATGATGGTAATCCTGTTTATTGTACTGATACTTTCTATATTAAGAAAGCTTTACCACATGAAGGTGGTTTTGGTTTCTTACCATATTATGGTCAAAATGACAATATTATGTACGTTGAATTCCCAGAAAGTGGAATTTCAGGAACTGTTACTCTTGTAAATCCAGATGCTCCAGAAGATGACTATACTTTATTAGTTGCAAAAGTAAGAGATACTGATTTAGAATATATTCAAGTAGACTCATTAGTAAGTAGAAGAGCTATGAGAATAAGCTTGAAGAAACGTGTTAATTGGCGTTCTCAAAATATAGCAGAAGAATTGCCTCCACTTATCACAGATTATCGTAAACAATTATTATGGGAAGCAGATGAAAAAGATGCATCTCTTATCCTTAGTTATTTAGGTGCTAAGATTCCTTTCTTACCTTGGACTCATGATAATGTTGTTTTCAATAAGAGTAAAATAGGTGCAGGTGAAGAATTTGCTACTTCAATTAAATTTGATAACGTTGTTAAAACAAGCGCAAATACTTACAAAGTTCCTGTTTATGTAAATGGAATTGTAAATGGTGCAGTTTCTTCTAGATTTACATTAAATAATGTAGACATAATCAATGTTGAACCAGCAAATGCTGATGTATTCGTTGATTTCTCTAATGAAACTAAGATCGTTGTTCTTGCAGGTGAAGGTTACTTCAATGCAAATGAACCTGTTGCTTATGTAACAGTTAATACTGAAAATAATGAATTAGTTGCTAATGAAGTTAGATATGATGGTGAAAATGTTTCTAATATAGTTAAGAAACTTAATAATAATGTAGAATTAGACGGATTTGATGTATTAGCTCAAAATATGCCTAATCCTGTAACTAACTACACTACATTTATTGTTAATCTTGAAGCTGATGGTAACTATTCATTAGTTATTACTGATATGTTAGGTAACGTAGTTAAAACAATTCAAAACGGTAATATGAAGGCTGGAACTTCTACTTTCAATTGGGATTGTACAAATGAAAACGGTGAAGCTGTTTCTAATGGTACATATATCTATCGTTTGATTGGAAATGGAAATGTTCTTACTAAGAGATTAGTTCTTTCTAAATAGGTTTCGAGCAATTGTTTTATGATGAAATATATTATTTCAACAACCATGATGATTTGGCTGCTGCTTTTATGCAGCAGCCAGGTAATGGTTGCTAATAATACAATAGTTCCAAAATTAGTATTAAATAAAACAGAAATAGATTATTGTAGTGAAAGTACAACAGCAAAAGAATTTGTTATTTC
>JAFRQN010000009.1 GCA_017428585.1 Bacteroidota bacterium
ATAAAGACAGCTTAGAATTATATATATATCATTTTCATATTAATTTATATGAACAAGGGAATATATATAATCATGATCCAAAACGTCCTAAGAAATTATTGCTGAATTATAGAGAATTAAAAAAGCTAAAGAATTTGGTTTTAGAGAAGAACGTAGTGTTGATGCCGTTATCTATTTATTTTTCAGGATGTTTAGTAAAAGTAGAACTTGCAGTATGTACTCCTAAACGCAAGTATGATAAACGTGAAGCTAAGAAAGAACAAGAAGTAAAACGAGAAATAGAACGCAAATTTAAAATAAGATAACAATACTAAATATAATAAACTATTATTGTGTAAAAAAAATTATATTTATTAATCTAAATTATTATTATTTTTGTAATAGACAAAGAATATTATAATTATTAAAAATTTTATAAAATTAAACATTATTAATTGGAGATAAAATGAAACTTGCAATTAATGGTTTTGGTCGTATCGGTAGATTAGTATTTAGACAATTAATGTACCGCAATGCAGATGTAGAAGTCGTTGGTATCAATGATTTAACAGATGCAAATACTTTAGCTCATTTATTAAGATATGATTCAGTTCATGGTCTTTTCAACGGATCAATATCTGTTGAAGGCAATTATATGATTGTAAATGGCAAAAAAGTATTAATTTCAGCAGAACGTTCTATTGAATCTATTCCTTGGAAAGATGTTGATGTTGTATTAGAATCAACTGGTGTATATACTGACAAAGAAAGTCTTGAAAAACACTTAGCATCATCAGGCGCAAAAAAAGTTGTTTTGTCAGCGCCAGCAAAAGGTACTTTAGATGCAACAGTAGTATTGGGTGTTAATGACAATATCCTTACTGGCAAAGAAAAAACTTTGTCAAATGCATCATGTACTACTAATTGTCTTGCTCCAATGGTTAAGGTATTAAATGATAAATTTGGAGTTGAATCAGGCTTTATGTGTACAGTTCATGCTTACACAAATGATCAACGTATTCTTGATTTGCCTCATAAGGATTTAAGACGTGCCCGCAGTGCTGCCATTAACTCTATTCCTACAACAACAGGCGCAGCAAAAGCAGTTGGTCTTGTTATTCCTGAATTGCAAGGCAAATTACAAGGATATTCTATCCGTGTACCACTTCCTGATGGTTCAATTACTGATTTTACTGCTGTATTAAAGACAGAAGTTACAAAGGAAGACATCAATAATGCAATGAAAGAAGCATCTGAAACATACTTAAAAGGTATTATGGAATATTCAACTGATCCTCTTGTATCAACTGATATTTTAGGCAATCCTCATTCATGTATATTTGATTCTTCATTCACTGATGTTATCGGTGGTAAAGGCAAATTTGTAAAAGTTGTAGGTTGGTATGACAATGAATTTGGTTATTCTAACAGAATAGCTGATTTAATACTTAAAATTGGAAAATAGTCATATAAAATAATAAATTATTTATATTTTTACCTATCTATACAGCCTCCTTGCGAGGCTGTATTTTTAAATATTAAACGTTCATTTTATTATACAATAATATAGTATGGAATCAAAAAAAACTGTTATTGTCATTGGCGGTGCCAGACGTGTGGGCGCTTATCTTTGTGAACAATTTGCATTAAAAAATTATAATGTTGCAATACATTATAATAAATCGGAATCTGAAGCATTAGCTTTACAAAATAAATTAGAATCATTAAATAATTCTAATAAAATTATAACTGTTAAAGCAGATGTTTCAAAAGAAGCAGATGTTGTAAATATGTTTTCTTTTATAAAAGAAAAGTTTTCTGCTGTAGATATATTAATAAATAATGTTGGTATTTTTCCAAAGCAGGCAGAAATAGAAAATATTTCTGCTGACAACTGGGATAATATTTTAAATATAAATTTGCGTTCGCATTTTTTGACAGCAAAAGAATTTGGCAAAATTGCAAGTAATGATTCCAGAATTATTAATTTTGCTTCGCTGGGTGGGTTGGAGATATGGAAGCATCATATTTTATATAATGTTTCTAAAGCAGGTGTGATTACATTAACGAAAACATTAGCTCGTGAATTAGCTCCAAAAATTTCTGTCAACTGTATTTGTCCTGGAATTATTAAAATGAATGACGATAAATCTTTTCCTGTTGCTGAGGCTAATATTCCTATGAAACGCTATGCTGGCTTAAAGGATATTTTTGACGCGGTATATTTCTTTGCAGCATCAAGCGGATATATAACAGGTCAAATTTTAAATGTTGATGGGGGAATGCATTTATCAAAAATAACCGCAAATTAATAATTTAGCATTTATTATATTATTTATAAAAAATAACTAACATAAATAAAAAATATATTAAAATATCTAAAAATAATATTATATTTG
>JAFRQN010000049.1 GCA_017428585.1 Bacteroidota bacterium
ATACAGTCATTAAAATAAATCCAGATGTTATTGTATATTATTGTACAACAGAGTTTCTATTAAGAGATACTATTAGTAATTATGTTAATTCAAAATATAAAATAGTATCCCATATTTTTAGTAATGCAAAAACTACATTTTTACTATCTGAATGGTCTGTTAGCCAAATTATTTTTGATAAAGAAAAAGGTGAAGAAATAAATGGAACTATTATAAAGGCTGATCGTTATGAGCTTGTTAAAAATATTTTTAATTATATTAAAACTTACGAATATGACAATAGATGTCCTGATTTAATTAAAGAAATAGGAGATAAAATAAAAAAAAATAGTAAGGGTATGATTTTAGGACAATGGTGTTATTTAAACAATATTTTAATAGTTAGTAATGGTGGTAAAGAGAAAACTACAAAAATAACAACGCAAAATCTAAAATATTGCCTATTATCAAAAGGTATTAATTTCAATACACATTCAAGATATTTTGAATGGAATTATTTAACGTATAGAGGGAAAGTTGAAGAAATATCAGAAGAACTTTTTAATGATTCAATAATGTTCTCTTTATTTTATAAAGGTAACTTATTTTCTAATAAAGGTTATACAAACTACATAATGCCTTTTAGAGTTGAAGAATTAGGTTGTGAAAAAAACGACTTAAATGTTTTATTTCCAGAAAATTTAGATTTTGATATTTTTTCAGATAATGATGAAATGGCTTTCGATTTTAGAGAATTTCTTTCTCAATTTAAATTTTCTAAGGAAGCAAAAGGACTATATAACGCAGCATTAGAAATATTTAAATATTATCATAATAACAATGATTATGTAGATAAAGATTGGAACGATAGTTTTTATGACGTTACTAATGCAATAATGGGAAAAGATGTTTTAAACTTCAAAGAATTTGAGACAGATAATGATACAAGAATTACAAAAGTAAAAACCACTAAAGGTTCAAGAGGATTTAGTAGAACTACAATTAAATATGCTGTAAATTCTGAGTATTTACCAATATTTATACATTTCTTTGATGTTCGAGATGCGCTTGCAAGGAAGATAAACAAGCAGCTTGTAGAACAGAAGCTGCTATTATGGGAAAGAGAAAATATATATTAGCTAAATAAATAGACAGTGGCGATATTATTTTTATAAATGCAGAATATGATTTATAACAGCGTCAGTGTAATAAATAATATATTTATTATGTTTATGTCAAAAAAAATTCGTATTTTGTATATTATAATATTGTAATATTGTATATTTCATATAAAGGAGTAAATGTAATTTAACATAAATATTTAAGTTAGCGTCTTTATATTAAATAATTAAATTGAATAATTAATTTATAAATATAATATAGGTTTTTTTATGAAAAAATATTTATTAATGTTATTTGTTTTATTGAGTGGAATGATTTATATAGCTTCTGCTCAACCAGAAACAGGTACCTTTGATGTTGGTTTTGATCAAAAGCTAATATTCGTCAATCCGAATGATTTATGGGAAGCAAGTTCGATGCTTCCAATAAATTATTATTTTCCAGAAACATTTATATCAGATTATTCAGCTGTAAGATTTGGTTATACTTCATCAGAAATGGGCGGTCAGTCCAGATTGTTGACACAGATGAAGCTTCCATTTGTTGGTATTACTTCTGGTGGACCTGCAGGATTTTGGGAGGTATTGGGTATAGCAGAATCAGATACACCAGTTGAAGTAGCAATATTTATACGTAATGCATCATATTTACCTG
>JAFRQN010000050.1 GCA_017428585.1 Bacteroidota bacterium
CTCTTTATTAATAAGTTATTTAAGTTTTTATTTAATTTTAATATGATTAATCAATATTTTTATCATAGATTCTGTAAGTTTTGTAATGATTAGCATGCATTGTTTGTGTTAAAGCACGATTCATCATTAAATTATCTTCCAATATCCATGAAGCTTCACCTTTTGAAATACCTACTTTATAAGCATTTTCACCGATAGTGTAATATAATAAAGCATCAACACCTAATTTTTGATATTCTGGCAATATTCCAAGTACTATTATTCTTACAAGGTCTATTTTCTTCTTTCTTGCTAATAATTGAATGCCAGCACCAAGCATACCGCCATTTTTATTATGGATTAAAACTTGATTCATATCAGGAAGTGCTAATGCAAATCCAACTGGTTTGCCTTCTATTTCAGCCATTAATGTAGTTTCTGATATGCCATAGGAAACTAAATCATGAGCCATGTGATTAAATTCTTTATCAGTCATCTTTACAAAGCCCCAGTTAGGATGCCAAGCGGCGTTGTAAATCTCTCTTATAACATCAATATCTTTTTGTAATTGTTTTTTGTCTTTAAAATCTATACAGCGAATATCAATTTTATGTCTTTCTTTTATTAATGAGGCTAATCTTAATAGTTTTTCACTACAGAATGTATCATGATTTAGAAGATAAGCATATAAATCTTTAGCTTTTTTGAAACCATAATTATCACACAATGCAGGATAGTATTCAGGATTATAAGTCATTAATACTACAGGTGGTTGATCATAAGCATTTAATAACATTCCTAAGTCATCATTAAATGTAGGATTAACAGGTCCACGCATTACATTTAATCCTTTTTGTTTTAACCAATCTGCAGCTGCATCAAATAAAGAATTTGCAACTTCTTGATCATCCACACACTCAAAAAATCCCCAAAAACCTACTTTATCTTTATGGATCATATTGTGTCTTCTATTTTCGATAGCGCCAATACGTCCTACGATATTGCCTTGTGCATTTTCTGCTATAAATAATTGATAGTCTGCATGTTCGTAAAGTGGATTCTTTTCTTTATCTAAAATAGCTTTACGTTCAGATATTAATGGTGGAACAAAATTTGGATTGTTTTTATAAAAAGACCATTGGGACTTAATAAAATTTAATAAGTCTTTATTATTTTCAACTTTTTTTATTGTACAATGCATATTGTATTTTAGTTTATTATATGTAATATAAGTGTGAAAATGAAGCTTTGCGCACTCTTCGGGTTATTCTATGTTGCTTATTAAAATAGAAAACAATCTATTGTACAAATATAATAAAAAACAATGAAAAAATTATAAAATTATGATTAGATATTAATAAAAATACTTAATTTTGTATTATTAATATTTATTTTTATAATAATATTCTATTATAGTCAAATTACAATATATTATGCAGAAATTAATTGATTTAAAAAATACTGATAAAGCTAAAGAATTATTAGAAAAAATAAACATTGTATTAGATAAAATAAATACAACAGCAAAAAGATGTGGACGAAATCCTAATGATATAAAATTATTAGCTGTTTCTAAAACTCAAGCTTATGATGTTTTATTAAAAGCATTATCTGTTGGAATAAATGTTTTTGCGGAAAATTATGCTCAAGAATTTAGAGATAAAAACAAGCAAATAATGGAATTTTTAAATTTAACTGAATCTGATATCAAAGAATATAATGATATTGTAGAATTCCATTTTATTGGTCATCTGCAAGCTAATAAAGTAAAATATCTTATTCCTTATGTTTCTACTATTCATACTGTAGATAGTATAGAACTTGCTAATGAAATTAATAAACATGCAAAAAAATATGATAGAAAAATTAATGTTTTATTACAGATAAACACATCAAAAGAAGAGAGCAAATCGGGTATAGAGCCAGATCAAGCTGAAAAATTAGCATCGCAAATATTGACTTTGGAACAGCTTAATTTGGTGGGATTGATGACAATAGGAAGATTTTCATTAGATGAAATAGAAGTAAGAAAAGACTTTTCATTATTAAGAAATACTTTAGAAAAATTAAATAAAAACTTAGGATTGAGTCTTAAAGAACTTTCTATGGGAATGTCGCATGATTATGATATTGCAATAGAAGAGCAGGCAACTATGGTAAGGGTTGGAACTTCTATTTTTGGTGAAAGAATATATCATAAATAATTGTAAATAAAAATATTGTTTAAAGGTAAAAAATGAATATTTGTACAGTTGTATCTTTGGTACCAGAAACTGATGTTAATATAAATATAGAAGACAAGAAATTTATAAATGTATCTAATAATAAATTTATAATCAATCCTCTTGATGAATTTGCTATTGAGGAAGCTGTAAGAACAAAAGAAAAATTAGGCGGAGAAGTAAGAGCCATCATATATTCTGTTTCTGAGCATATAGAAAATGATGAATTATTAGCTCGTTCTATTCTTGCAAGAGGAGTAGATTCTGCTGTCTTGATAAGAAATATATCATGTTATTCACAGAAAAATATTGCTAAAAATATTATTAATTTATTGGATGATTTTAAGCCAGAAATGATTTTTTCTGGTTATAAAAATACTTTTTGGAATTCAACGGAACTTCCTGTTTTTATTGCTGGTATGCTTAATTATAATTATTGTACTGGTATAACTCAATTAGAATTTACTGAAGAAAATACAATTATTTGCAAAAAAGAAATTGAGGCTGGATATAATTTAATTAGTATGCAATTACCTGTTGTTCTTTCTGTTCATAAGGGGTTAAATGAGCCAAGATATCCTAAATTAGTGGAAATTATGAAAGCTAAAAAGAAACCTCTGGAAATAAAAGAAGCGTGTAATTATGATGATTGTTTGTTTGATATTGACAATGTAAAATTAGTACAAAAAGAAAGGAACAAAATAGTATTAACAGATTCTGATGAAGATATAAATAAGCTTGCAGAATTTATTAAATCTAAATTATAATCTGGAGATGGAATGAAAAATATATTTATATATGTAGAAAAAAAGATAAACAGCAATAATCTTAGTGATAATTCAAAATCTGCATTAGCTGTTGTTTCTAAATTGAAAAAATTATTAGGCGGTGATATCTTTTGTGTATTGCATAATGGAGAAACGGAAACTTTCAATGAAATATCAGAATTTTTTGCATGTAAAATTATTAATATAAAAGCTAATTCTGATGTTATTTTACCACAAAATGAAATAGATAAAGTAGTAGATATAGCA
>JAFRQN010000051.1 GCA_017428585.1 Bacteroidota bacterium
AATCTAAAATTAAAAGGTATTATACCTTCCATTTCAATATCTTGATCTATAGGATTGAAACGCCATTGTCTTAAAGCATCCATTGCCGCTCTTTCTAATGCTGGATCTGCCTTTTGAAGAGGAACCATAGAAGAAATAGTTCCATCTTTTCTAACTCTAAATTTAATTTTAATTGTTCCAGTAGTATTTACACCTTTTGGATATTTAGGTGGTTTTTTAACAAGTACAAATCTATTGCCGCCGCCACCCCATTCTATATCACCAAATCCTTCACCTAATCCTCGTCCAAATCCCTTTGAACCAAGTCCTGTTCCAGATTCAGAACCATCTTTAGTACCGACATTTTTATTACTATTTCCTACGGCTTTATCCTTACTATTTTCATTTCCACTAACTTCTCCAACAGGTTTTAGATTGCTGCTTGTAGATATATCAGTCTCTGCATCTACTTTTGAAGTTTTTGTATTTGCTGCAATTTCAGCATCATGTAAACTGGATTGAGGCGCTGCACCTTTATGAGCAACACCTTCAGCAGATAAATTTCCTTTACTCATACCGGTACCATCACCACGTCCAAAATTTAATACAGCTACAGGTACTATATTATATTTTATAGAACGAGTTTCTGGTTCAATATCTTTATATAATACTAATAAATATATTAATAATAAAGCAATAGGCGTACCTATACAAAAACCTATCGCAGTATTTCTATCATAAGGAAATTTTAAATAAGGAATTTTTATTTTTAGGTTAATTTCTCTTAAATTTTCTTCTTCCGATTGTGTTTCTTTATACACTGTTATTCCCCCAAAAAACACAGTAAAAATATTATTTTTATAGAAAACACTAAAGTTGCAAATAAAAATAATTACAAAAATATACTTTTTATTTTTATTTAACAAAATGTAAGACAAATTATTTATAATTTATAAATAATTTTTTTGATAAAATTATTATTATAGGCTATAAAATTGTTACTTTAACTTTTGCATTGGTTGCAGTTTTGACCGTAGCAGCAAATTGTTCTACTTTAGAAATATGAATATTAGCAATTATTTCAACAGCATCCGAATAAGTTTCTTCAAATGAAACTGCCCATTGCTCTATCAATCTTTTTATTATAGAAATTTCCTCATAACGACAATTGATTTTTACTGACTTAGTTCTATTAATTATCTGTTTTTCGCATTTTTCCAAAGCTAATTCTGCAGCGTCAGAATAGGCACGCACCAAACCACCTACTCCAAGCTTTGTACCACCAAAATATCTTGTTACAACTACAATAACGTCAGAAACATCAAATTTTTGAATAGAAAATAATATAGGTTTTCCTGCAGAGCCACTTGGTTCACCATCATCAGATGCTCTAAAAGTACTTCCATCCCAGCCTATTCTATAAGCAAAACAATTATGAGTTGCATCAAAAAATTCTGCTCTAATTTTAGATAAGAAATCAATAGCATTATCCAAAGAATTAACGGAAGATACAGTAGCAATAAATTTAGATGATTTTATTTTAATTTCAGCTCTTTGTACATCTTTAATTGTAAAATAATAATCTATATTTTTATCCATTTAATAAAGAAAAGAAATAAATCAACATTACAAACTACGTATAGTTTGAGATATTACTCCAATAATTTCATATCTAAGTACTTGAGTTATATTTAATGGCACGAATATGTCATTTATATCACTTAAATACTCTTCATCATTTATTATTTTGTATTTTTTAATAGTGAAATTATCATCTAATTTAGTCAGCACTAAATTTCCTTCTTGAAGTCGTTTAGCAACATTTACAACAATAATATCATTCTTTTTTATATCAAATACTTTATATTTATCATTATTTATTTTGGCAACAAAAACCTTTTGTTCATTACTTAACAACAATAATTCATTAAAATTAATCTCATTATTAAATAATTCATCTTGTGATATATAATTTATTTCTGCTGGATATCTTATTATTTTCATAATACTTAAATTATTTTTAATACTTTTTTTCAATATTATATATAAAACTTGTTATTTTGTTTGCAAATATCAAGCCAAAAATAAAAATATACACATATTTCTCTTTTTTTTTTATTTTTGTAAATTATACATTAAGAATTACTAAAATATCAATGAAGATTCATTTTATAAACATAGGCTGCAAAGTAAATTTTGTTGAACTATCACGCCTAAAAGAAGAATTTAGCAGATTAAATTTTGAAATAAATGATGCAATAGAAGGATCAGATATAATATTAATAAATACTTGCAGCGTAACAAGCAAAGCAGAAGCAGATTCAAGAAAATTAATAAGAAGAGTTAAAAGAATAAATCCAGACTCTTTTATAGGAGTATTAGGCTGCTATGCTCAGCTAAATCCAAAAGAAATATTAGAAACAACAGATGCTGATGCAGTATTCGGCATCAATGAAAAATTTAATATTCCACAAATAATTAAAGAGAAATTTGAGCAAAAACAAAATACAAATTTATGTTTAGTAGATTCCATAAACAATAATTTTGATTATGCTTATTCAGGTGATAATGAATCTCGTACACGAGCTATAATAAAACTTCAGGATGGATGCAATTATAAATGCACATATTGTACTATCCCATTGGCTCGCGGAAATTCACGCAGTATAGAATTTGAAAAAATACTTCCTCAAATAGAACATATATATAATTCTGGCTTTAAGGAAATAGTATTAACAGGTATCAATTTAAGTGATTATAATTATGACAATAAAAATTTTTATGATGTATTAAGACTTATATCATCTATAAATTTGCCGTTACGATTCAGAATATCTTCAATAGAACCAAATATAATAAAAACAGAATTATTAGATATAATAACTAATTCAACTAATATATGCCCTCATTTTCATATTCCATTACAAAGCGGTTGTGATGATATACTAAAAAAAATGCGACGCCGATACAACACAACTCAATTTAGAAAATATATAGAATTAATCAATTCTTATATGCCGAATGCATGTATAGGTCTTGACGTTATTACAGGATTTCCAACAGAAAATAATTACTTATTTAAGGAAACATACGATTTTATTAATTCATTAAATATTACATATATTCATTGTTTCTCATATTCAAAACGAGCTAATACAATAGCTGCATCAATGAAGGAACAAGTTAATAATGAAGATAAAAGATATAGAACTAATGAATTATTAAAAATATCAAAAGAAAAAACATTAAAGTATTATAATGATAATATCAATAAAGAATTATCATTATTACCAGAAAGATTTGATCAAGATAATAAAATTGTTAAAGGACATACAGAAAATTATATTCCTATAACACTATATAATCAACAAGCATTAAACAATGAATTTTATAAAGTTAAAATAGATAGTGTTGCAAATAATATAGTAAAAGCAAGTCTTGTAAAATAAATTATATTAAATAATTTAAAGGAATACGAATATTAGTTTTTTATTCTAAATATTTAGTATATCCATAAATAAT
>JAFRQN010000052.1 GCA_017428585.1 Bacteroidota bacterium
GGTTTTGACATTTAATGTAACATCTTCACCTGCAATACCATCACCACGTGTTACAGCCTGTTTAAAATAACCATTTTCATAAATTATACTGATAGAAACACCATCAATTTTTAATTCAGAACAATATGAATATGTTTTATTGTTTAATCCATTTGATACACGCTTATCAAAATCATATAATTCATTAAAATTATATGTATTCATTAAGGATAGCATTGGAATTTTGTGTTGTACAGAATTGAATTTTGAAATTGGAGCACCTACACGTTGTGAAGGGGAGTCTATGGTTATTAATTCAGGATATTCTTTTTCAATTTCTAAAAGTCTATTAAATAATTGATCATATTCAAAATCAGATATTAAAGAATTTGAATCTATATAATATGCATAAGAATATTTATTTAATAAGTCTTTTAATCGGGTTAATTCATCTATAATATCAGGATTTATATTCATTTTATTTTTGAATTAAATCATAATTAAATAACTATAAGTCTAAATTATTATATAATATTTTAAATAAATTGGGGTATTATTGTTTAGTTAGTATAAATTTTTCTGCAATACGAAAATCTATACCTTGAATTACAAGAATATATACACCTCTCGGAAGTTCCAAAGAAGTATCAGAAACAAAATAATAATCGCCATCACTATTTTTATTAACAGGTACTCCATTAAATAATATACTAACTTCCTTACCTAACATATTATATACAATTACTTTGATATTCTTTTTATTATCATTTAATTTTGCAGTGATATTTAACACACCAGAATTATTTTCCCAAATTTTAACTATTTTATTTTTATTGGTAGTATCTAATTTAGTAATATTTGTCTTATTTTGTTGATTTTCAGCAGGCTGTGCTGCCTTTAACTCAACTTTTAAATCAGATAAACAAGAAATAATAATAAAAAGAATAAAAATGAAATTTCTTGTTGTTTTTATCATAATAATCAATTTTATTATTTATAATGCTAATATAGTTGCTATAATTTATATATAATTAGAACAATTAAGCAACTAATTTTTATTTTATTTAATATATATATTCAAAAATACAATATTTTTCTTACAAAAAAAATTAATTTTTATATAAAATCTAATAATTAAATGAATTTAAAATAAAAAAAAGAGCAATTAAAATTGCTCTTTTGGATTTACTAGAAAAATAATTTTTCGAAGTAAACTGAGTAAAAAATTGATTAATTGGGAACAATTAATTAAAAAAAGGAGAGTTGCTAATTATTTTCATTGATCCCAATTTAATCGAATTTAAAATATTATTGTATTTTTTGTAAAAGGATTACATCGTTAATTTTCACACTTGCACCCATAGTTGAAGATACGAATATACTCTTAATATATTTTCCTTTAGCAGTTAAAGGTTTAGCTTTAACGATACTTGTTAAGAATGTCATTGCATTATCTTCGAGTTTATCTTGTGCGAAAGAACATTTTCCAATTGCAGCATGTATATTACCTGTTTTATCTACACGGTATTCTATTTTACCTGCTTTTAATTCTTTTACAGTTTTAGCAATGTCAAATGTAACTGTTCCAACTTTAGGATTAGGCATTAATCCACGAGGACCAAGAATACGACCAAGTTTACCAACTTCGCCCATTACGTCTGGAGTAGCTACCACGACATCAACATCAGCCCAACCTGATTTAATTTTTTCTACATAATCTTCAAGACCTGCATAATCTGCACCTGCATCCAATGCTTCTTTATCTTTTGGAGATTTACATAGAACAAGTACTCGAACATTTTTACCAGTGCCATGAGGTAAAGATACAGTGCCACGTACCATTTGATCAGCTTTTCGAGGATCAACACCAAGTTTCATAGAAACTTCAAATGATTCGTCAAATTTTGCTGTAGCATTGTTTTTTACAATCTCAATAGCTTCCTGAATAGAATATTCTTGTTTCGGGTTATAGGTTTTAATCAAGGCTTGATATCTTTTTCCACGATTTCTCATCTAATTAAAATCCTCGCATACCGCTATAAAGTATGCTAAAAAATGAAATTATAAAAAAAATAATTAATCGACTAAAGTGACACCCATTGAACGTGCAGTACCAGCTATCATAGAAACTGCTGCATCAATAGTGTTACAATTTAAGTCTGCTTTCTTGATTTCGTAAATCTCCTCGCATTGTTTACGAGTGATTGTTCCAACTTTTGTCTTATTTGGTGTAGGAGATCCGCTTTTCAAATTAAGAGCTTTTTTAATAAGCACAGCTGCTGGAGGTGATTTTACTATAAAAGTAAAAGATTTATCAGTGTAGAATGTTACTACTACAGGTAAAATCATGCCTTGTTGCTTTCCAGTTTTGCTATTGAATTGTTTAACGAATTCCATACCATTGAGTGCACGTTGTCCAAATGCTGGTCCTACAGGAGGAGCCATTGTAGCTTCACCAGCTTTTAGTTGTAATTTAAATGCACCTGCAACTTTCTTTGCCATTGTTTTACTTTACTAAAAATTTATTAATAAAATGAAATACGTACAACGTATTTTTTTAAAAAATTGTAAAAATATAGAAATGCAATTTACGAATTTTTTTATAAATTTCAAAATATTTATTCTTTTTTTATATTTTTTAAAATTATTATTTTATTTTAGAATGATTCGAATTTTTTTAGATTACATTATTTGTTTTATTAAAATATAATTGATATTTAGGGTTATTAAAATATATAAATGAATTAAAAAAATTTGGTATTTTAGTGAAAAAATTATTATTTTAATATTTATATATTAACTACATTTCCAAAATAGTATGGAACTAATAGTTATATAAAAAAGAATAAATTTTTATCATAAATAGAAACAGAATAATATGAAATTCACAACTAGAGCAGAATTACTAAAGAATTCATTAAGAAGTTTAATGTCTTATTCGCCAACTTCTTTTTTATTAAAAGTTGAAAATGGCTCGTTGACAATATACTTAACAGATTATTATCTAACTGTTAAGGCTATAGTAGCCGCCAATATTGAAGAAGATGGTGCTGTTTCGGTTGAAGCCAAAGTATTAAATGATCTTGTACAATTGATGGATAATAATGCTGATGTATCTTTTATTAGTGATAATGACTCAGATAATCCTAAAATTGTAATTAAATCTAATGGTCTTATAGAGGTTGATACGACTTTAATTGGTCAAAAAATAGATAATTTCTTTAGTTTGTATGATATAGATGAGCAACAAGAATTTACTTCACTTTTGAATCAAGATATACCAGTGGTTGCGAATCTCAATTCTGAAAATCAAATATATTTTAAACCTAATGAATTGAAATATATAACAGAGAAAACAGCTTATACAATAACAACAGAAGAATATCGTACAAATATGCGGAATGTACTGCTTGAATTCAATTCAAATTATTACAATGCAGTATCTACAGATGGATATAGATTGGTAAAATATACAAAATATTTGGATGAAGAAACAGATATAACTTATCCAAATAATTTATCTATTAATTTGTCTAAACGTCTTGTAGATATTCTAAATAAAACAAATTCAGAAGCATTTTTTACTATTGTTCAAACAGATGTTTTGGAAAAACCAAATGAACAGGATGATATTCCTGATGACACGAAACTAAGATTATTGCGTATAGATTATGATAATATAACTACAGTA
>JAFRQN010000053.1 GCA_017428585.1 Bacteroidota bacterium
AGAGGTTATAATGCTTGCTGATACTTTTATAAAAACTATTGGGATTGAAAACTATAAACTTAAAATTAATTCGTTAGGAAATGAAGCTTCACGTAAAATGTATTTAGATGTTTTAAAAAAATATCTTGAGAATAATTTAGATAATATGTCCGAAGATAGTAGAAGACGTGTTGTAACTAATCCTCTTAGAGTTCTTGACAGCAAACATCCCGATGATATAGAGTTATTAAACAATGCACCTAATATTTTAGATTATCTCGATGATGAAAGTCAATTACATTTTGATAAAGTAAAGACTTATTTAGATTGCGCTGGTATTAAGTATGAAGTAATACCTTCTCTTGTTCGTGGATTAGATTATTATTCTCATACTGTTTTTGAATTTCAAAGTAATTACTTAGGTTCTCAAGATTCCTTTGGCGGGGGTGGTCGATATAATAAATTATTTGAAGAACTTGGTGGAAAACCTACTCCTGCTGTTGGTTTTGCTATGGGGATGGAAAGATTGTTATTAATTCTTGATGCAATTGACAAAAATCAAGTGAAAAAAACTGAACCGCTTGTATATGTAGTCCCTATGTCTAATGAACAATATGAATATGCATTAAAAATAGCAGCATTATTGAGGAATCAAGTAAAAATTAATACAGTAATTGATATTCAAAGACGTTCTTTTAAGGCTGTATTAAAAGATACTGATAAATTGGATGCGGATTATGCTTTAATTATTGGTGAGGATGAAGTAAAAAATAATGGTGTGATGTTAAAAAACTTAAAGGAACGAAAACAACAATTTGTAAAAATAGACGAGTTATGCAATATATTCTAATAATAAATAATTTTATTATTAGGTAAATTCTAATTAAATTATCATTTGAGTTCTTAATAATATAGGTAAATACTAATACTTATATTCTATTTATAATTTTTATGTCTGAAATAAAAGAAAAATATAAAATAATAAATACTATTCTTGATATAGTATTTACTACTATTAGTTTATTAGCAGTAGCATTACTAATAGCTATTGTTGGCTTTTATTTAGATTATCAACAAACTAAATTAGTAGGTACTTTAATGCGTGTTACTACTTTAGTTTTTGTTGTTCAAGAATTCATACGCTGGTTTATTGTAAAAGATTTAAAATCATATTTAAAAAAACGATTAATTGAAAATATATTAGCTTCCCTTATTATTTTACAGTATATAATACAACCTATTGGTTATCTTACAAAAATTACTTCATTTGATTTTATAGATATTACATTTGTATATTTTGGATTACTACAAGTAATTGTTTTTATTGCTTTCTTTATTAGGTTTTTTAAATATAATGCTTATATAGGAAGGGTAAAATTACACCCTGTATTTATCACAGCAATTAGTTTTGCTGTTATGATTGTAATAGGAACTTTATTTTTAATGCTTCCTAAAGCTACTCCTATAGATTATTCTATTAGTTTCCTTGATGCATTGTTTACTGCAACAAGTGCTGTTTGTGTAACAGGATTAAATGTAATAGAGATCTCTTCTGGATTTACTACATTTGGTAAAATTATTATTCTTTGCTTGATACAAATTGGTGGTATAGGGGTGATGGTGTTGTCTGCTTTTGTGGCTTCATTTTTCTTAGGTGGATTAAGCTATAAAATGCGTGTGATGGTAAAAGAAATGTTGAGTGAAGATAATTTGAGTGAAGTTTCCATTATTTTAAAAAGAATTACAATATTTACATTAACATTTGAGTTATTAGGGGTTGTATTATTATATTTTTCATTAGGATCTAATTTAAATGAATTAGATTTTAATAATCTTACACTTGCAATATTTCATTCAATTTCATCATTTTGTAATGCTGGTTTTTATATTATACCTGATGGATTAAATAATATTGGATTACATGATAATTATTTTTTCTTATCTGTAACTATGTTCTTAATTATTGCAGGCAGTTTAGGATATATTGTAATTTATGAAATTTATATTTATTATATATATAAAATCAAGAAAAAGATAAAAAAAAGGCTGACTCTTACTTCTCGTATTGTACTTGTAACTACAATATCTATTATAATTATAGGTTCTGTTTTAATTATTATATTTAATAGTTTTGAAAATGAAAAATGGATGTCTTGGACTGAAAAAATATATCATGGAATTTTTTTTGTAATTTCTGGACGAGGTTGTGGATTTAGTACAATCAATATAGGACAATTACCAACAATTACATTGCTTATTGTTTCTGTTATTATGTGGATAGGAACTTCTCCAGGGTCAACTGGTGGAGGTATAAAAGAAACTACATTTACTGTAATTGTTCTACATTTTTTTAATTATATACGTGGCAAAGAACATGTTGAAATTTATCATAGACGAATAGATAGGGGAACAATATTAAAATCACAGATGATATTTGTTTCTGCCTTTTTAGTTTTATTTATTGTTATATTTGCACTTGTTTTCTTCCAGCCTGATATGGAATTTAGAGATTTGGTCTTTGAGTCAATTTCTGCAGTTTCTACAACGGGACTTAGTACTGGTATTACTTCTGATTTAATAACTCCGTCTAAAATTGTTATAATACTTGCAATGTATATCGGTAGAATTGGTACTCTTTCTTTCTTCTTGGCATTTTCATCTGAAAAAGAAGAATTAAAGTATGATATACCAAGTGAAAAAATAATTGTAGGATAATTTTTAATAAAAATAAACTTTTCTATAATAAATACGTCATATATATATATGAAAAACTTTATCAATATATTTAAGATTATTTTATTATTTGTTTTTATTCCTATTGCATCAAAAGCATGTATTTATGATTTTAACGTACTTGATGCAAAGGGTAATAAAATTGAAAAAGATATTCAATATAAAAACGGTGATGTTATTATATTGGAAGTAACGTGGAAACAAAAGCATCGTGGTTGTGATGTAGATATATCTGAAACTAAATTTAATGTTGATGGATTTAAAATTATATCTAATCCAAAATGGGAAACAATCGATAGAGATGCATATTCAAAAAAATTAAAATTAAAAGTAATTGAAAATAAAAAATCTACTTCGTCTGTTATAGTTACTCGTAATTGTGATAGAGGAATACAGACCAAATCATTTATTATAAATAAAAACAAATAATAAATTGTTATTATAGAAAAGTAAAAAAAATTTGTTTTTTATTAAAAAAAGTATTAAGTTTGTAAAGTTAATTTTTGACAATTGAATTAGAGTATGCGAAAATAGCTCAGTTGGTAGAGCACAACCTTGCCAAGGTTGGGGTCGCGGGTTCGAGTCCCGTTTTTCGCTCAACGAGAGAAATCTCGTTTCTTCCTCTTTTTATGCTGCATGCCTTACTATCTAAATTCCCCCTGATAGGAAGGCATTTTTTATTTTAAATATTCTCTTTTACAAATCCTTTATTTCTTATTAGATGAGTTCTATTATTTAGAGAAGAAAAAATAACAAATCTGTTATTGTTCTTATTATTTATTTTTGTTTTATATATCTAATTTTATATTAGAACTGCCTAAATTAACTGCATTGCCAATTAAGACTATATTTTGTATTATGTTATTTTTTTTATTTATTTTAACTTGTAATTGATTTTTAGAAGTTGGGAGAAGTTCAATATTATCTACACCAGTTATTCCTGAATATACTAAAGCTGTAGAAATAGCGCCTGTTCCACAAGCACCTGTTTCAGCCTCAACACCTCGTTCATAAGTTCTAATTCTTAATTTATTTTTTGTATCAATAGAATAGAAATTAGCATTAACACCATTTGGAACAAATTTAGAATGTTCCCTAACTTTTTTGCCTATATTAAATACATCTATTTTTGAAACATCTTCAACATTAATAACAAAATGATCCGTTCCAACATTTACATATTTTCCTATTGTTTTATGTCCATCAATTTCTATTTCTATGTATTCTGATACCGTAAAAGGCGGTAAGAAATATATACCTATTAAATTATTGTAAAATTCTCCAAAATAAACATTCCCATTCATTAAGAATCTTACTTGATTGGAATTTTTATTTTTTATATAGTTTTTTTCATAAGCATAACTAATAGCACAACGCCCGCCATTACCACACATCATTCCAGAAGAACCATCAGGATTAAAAAACCATACTTCAAAATCGTAGTCTTTTGATTCATTGATAACGATTATTCCTTCTGTTTTTTTTATTGTAATGTTATTTTTTTGTGTAAGAATTGGAGCATATTTAGAAAATATGTCTTTACTTAATTTGTAGTTTTTATTATCTATTGCAGTAAATAAATTTCCTGCACCTGAAAAATAATCAATTTCTAAAAT
>JAFRQN010000054.1 GCA_017428585.1 Bacteroidota bacterium
ATACTAAAACTAAATGGTTTTTTGGATGCTCATACCTATACAATTTTAGAAGAACAATTAAAAAAATGTATAAATAATTCATTTTATAATATACTTTTAGATTTAGATAATTTAACATATTTATCATCTGCAGGCTTAGGTGCTTTCATGATGCACTTAGAAACAATTAGAATTAAAAATGGTGATATTATTTTAATGAATCTTTCAACTTCTATATCTGAAATTATTAATATGCTTCACTTTAATGAAATATTTAAAATAGTAAATAACAAAGAAGAAGCTTTTTTAATATTTGAACATAAACAATAATATCATTAACCTATGAAAACAAATATAAGAATTAATGCTAATTTAGAAGAACTTGCTACACTAAGACATCATATAATAGAATTTGCAAAAACTAATAAAATAAATGATCTAAATACAGAATTAATTGTTTTATCTATTGATGAGATTTGTACAAATTTAATTAAATATGCATATACAAATAATGTAAATAATAAGATAATTATTGTAACATTGGAATTATTGAGCAATAAATTAACTATTACCATACAAGATACAACAAAACCTTTTGATATTCGTAATCATAAAGATTCACGTAATAATACAAAAAAAATAACACCAGGCGGTCTTGGCATACATATAGTAAAAATGACAATGGATGAAATAGATTATCAACAAAAAACAGAAAATAATCCTTTAAATATATTAACTCTCATAAAATATTTATAATTTTTTATTATGAATTTCAAAAATATAGTTAATACAATAAGAAATATTTTAATTCTAGATGAAAACAATAGCTATAATAATACTATAACTATTGGATATATTATATGGGGAATTCTACTAAGATCAATTATCATAATGATTATATCCTTAACAATTATTGTTGGATTAAAAAAATATGAATTAAAAACAATATCTATATTTATACTATGGTTTGTTGGTATCTATCCTGCTTACAAACAATACGAATATTACAAAAAAAACTTGGCTATATTATCGAAAGAAACTATATGCATAAACTGTAAACATTTCAATTCCGAAGCACAATTATGTAGTTTAATAGACAAGCACATAGATAAAAATAATATTTTATGTAAAGGTGAACATTGGCAACACAATGCTGTTAATTAAAAATATTTAATATTTTATGTTTTTAATAAAAAAACAACTATTATTTCATTTTTTTTTCGTATCTTATAAATATATTTTATTAATTATTTAACCATTATATTATTATGGATAAACGATTTAATAATAGACAATATACAAATCAGATATTGATAGTTTTGATTATATTTATATTACTATTCTTATTTTTTCTCATATCCGAGAATACCTTTGTATCTTATAGAACAATTATTAATAATAAGATATTAATAAGTTTAGCATTATCCATAATAATTGTTTTTTTTCTATTAATTTCTTTTTACTATAATAATATAACATCAACAAAAAAACAAAATGAACTTGCGTTAAAAATTCAAGCACAAGAAAGAAAAATTAGAAATGAAATACTAAATTCTCTTAATAATCACAATGATTATTTTTGTTTAGTTGATTCAAAATCAAATATAGTTTGGGCTAATGAAGCATGTCTTAAAGTAGATGAATATATGATTGGGAAAAATATTAATGATGTTTTTTTAACAATAAATGAATTACATGGACAAGAATCTATATTTCAAAATGCTATTGAAAAAAAACAAACTATCTCAAAAACAAAATATTATAAACAAGATGCCACACATACAACGGAAAAATATATTAAGTTCAATTACACACCATTATTTAATATAGATGACGAGCCTATATATTTATTTATATCAGCTATTGATGTAACTGTTATTACACAATCCATTACTTCAAAAGGACGAATCAACTCTGTAATTGAAGCCTCAGAAGATGCTATTTTTGTTATAGATAAACAAGGTATTATTCTTAGTTGGAATTCTTCAGCGAATAAAATTTTTGGATATACTGCTGATGAAGTTATCGGACAACCATTAACAATTTTAGACCATTTTATTGATTTCGAAATATTAATATCAATAGTAAATAATTATTCAACCCATTCAATTAAACATATAGATTTAATTCCATGTAAAAGATTGGATAAAAAAATGTTTGTATCTTTTACAGTTTATCCATATTTTGATGAAACAGGTGAAATATTAGGCATCTCTATTATTGTCAAAGATAAAACTGATATAGTATTATCACAAAATGCTTTAATTGAAAGTGAAAAGAAAATGCGAAATTTAGCTCTGCACTTAGATAATATACGTGAAAGTGAAAGAAAACAAATTGCTTTTGCTATTCATGATGAATTAGGATATGCTTTATCATCAATAAAAAAAGACGTAGAGTGGTTACAAAACAAGCTAAATTTAGAAGATAGCAATATAAAAACAAGAATTACTGAAATGTCAGAACTAATAGATACATCTATTCAAAAAGTAAAAGATATTTCCCTAAATTTACGTCCATCTATATTAGATCATTTTGGCTTAGCCGCTGCTATAGAATGGCAGGCAGGTGAATTTCAAAGAAGAATGTCTATAAGATGTAAAGTAAATATAGAACCGCCTGATTTAAATGTTGAAGAAAATGTAAAAGTTCCTATCTTTAGAATTTTTCAAGAAGCTTTAACCAATATTACAAGATATGCTAAAGCTTTTAGAGTAGATGTAAATTTAACATTAAAAAATAATATATTAGAATTAAACGTAATTGATAATGGAATAGGAATTCCAGAAAATAAAATCAATGATCCTAATTCATTTGGATTGCTAGGTATAAAAGAGAAAGCAAATTCTATTGGTGGAATAGCAATAATAAAACGGAATGAAAATGGTCCAGGTACCACAGTATCCTTAAGATTAGAATTAAATAAAAGTAATATTATAAAAAATGAACCAAATAGAAAATAATACATTAATACACATTGGGAACATATTAAACACTAAAGGAATAAAAGGCGAAATAGTATTTAATGTCCTTGTAAAAAATATATTTATTCCTACTGACTCTAAGATTAAAATTGGATATAGTAAACATTTTTGTAAAGAATATACAATACGTCAGGATATTAATACAAATAGCATTTACAGTTCTTTATTGTTAAAAGAAATAGATAACAAAGAAAAAGCAATAGAATTAAAAGAACAAGGATTATTTATAGAACGGAATACTATATTAAAATATAATCCTTCTATAGTACTTCCTGATGAAATTATTGGTTCTAAAATTATAAACAATGATACTGATGAATTTATAGGAATAGTAAAAGAATATTGGCATCTTCCAGCAAATGATGTACTTTTAGTAGATACAAATGACGGTGAAATACCAATTCCTTATATAGATGACGTAATAAAAGATATAAACATAAAGAATAGAATTATAAAAATTTTCTTATTAGATGGATTAATGGAATTAAAAACTAAAAAAAAATAAAAATAATTGTAAAATATTAAAAATGCGTATTGATATTATTTCTGCTGTACCAGAATCTATGATTTCATTTTTAGAATCTAGTATTTTAGCAAATGCACAAAACAAAAAGATTGTTGAGATTTTTCTTCATAATTTACATGATTATGCAGACGATAAGTTTAAGCATATAGACGATTATCCATATGGAGGTGGTTCTGGAATGCTAATTAAATGTAAACCTGTATTCGATTGTATTGAATTTTTATTAAAAGAAAGAAAGTATAATGAAATCATTTTTATGACACCAGATGCTCCTATACTAACACAAGATACTTCAAAAGAGTTAGCATTATTAGAAAATATTATTATAATTGCTGGACATTATAAAGGTATAGATCAAAGAATTAGGGATGTATATATAACTAAAGAGATCTCTATTGGTGATTATGTTTTATCAGGTGGTGAACTTCCTGCTTTAGTATTAATTGACTCTATTGTTCGATTATTACCGGGTGTGCTAAACAATAGTGAGTCAGCATTAAGTGACTCACTCATGGATGGATTCTTAGAATCTCCTCAATATACTCGACCTGCAAAATTTCGAGATTTAGAAG
>JAFRQN010000055.1 GCA_017428585.1 Bacteroidota bacterium
TCGACGGGCTGGAAAAATTTAAATTTAATAATTTACTTTGTACTCTCATATATATTTTGTATTTTTGTAACCAAATTTATACTTTGAGATAATTATCATTTAAATATGTATTATAAATATGGAGAATAATAAATATGAGATTTTTTCAAAACATTAAAAGAAGAAGTTCTTTCTTATTAAGTCTAATTCTTCTTTTTATTTTCTGTGCTAATTTTGCAAAAGCAAATAAACCATGGGAAGGTGATGTTGATACAACTTGGTATAATGATTTAAGGATTGAATTTGAATTATATGATCCTGCTCAATTAGCTGGATTGGCATCAATAGTAAATAATGGTACCGACAATTTTACTGACAAGGTAATAACAATAAAAGCTTCAATGGATTTAGATAGATTACCTTGGACTCCTATTGGTACTAGTTCTAATCCTTTTAACGGCTGCTTTGAAGGAAGTGGCAATATAATAGAAGGATTAAATGTTTCTGTTAGTTCTGGGAATGCTGGTTTATTTGGTTATACTGGCGAAACTAGTAGAATAAAAAATTTAGGTATAAGTTGTAATTCTACTTTTTCAGGCTCTCAATATGTTGGTGCAATATCTGCACAAAACGAAGGAGAGATAACATTATGTTACAATAAAGGTGCAATATTATCAGGAAATGTGTGCGGTGGCATCGTAGGTGAGAATCTTCCTACTGGTAATATAAGTTACTGTTATAATGTAGCTCAAATATCATCCAGCAGTAATGGTGGTGGTATTGCTGGAATTTGTGATGGTACAATTTTCGATTGTTATAATATTGGAGAAGTAGCTTCTAACGGCAATGCTGGTGGTATTACAGGTACTAAAACAACTATAGCAGACATACAAAATTGTTTTTTTGCTACATCTTCATCTCTTAATGGAGCTGGTTCAGGTGATCCTGTAGGAATGACTTTAGTTTCTCATTCTGATTTACAGAATCCAACATTTATTCATTATTTACGTGGAAATAGTTGGACAGAAGATGGTGCAAATTTAAATAATGGATATCCTATATTTTTATGGCAAACATTAACTTCTCCTGAAAAAACATATACAATCACTGCTTCTATAAAAGGTGCAGGATCAATATCGCCTTCAGGTATAGTTTCTGTATGTTTAGATCAAACATTCACTATTACACCAGCTGAATGTTATGAAATCAATAATATTATAATTGATGGTACTCCATTACCTAAACAAGATATATCTTCTTCTTATACATTTGAAAATATAACTTCTAATCATACTATTAGCGTAGAATTTTCATCTTCATCTACAGATACAATCAAAGTTAGCTTCACTAATGGTGGTACAGTATCTATAGGCGACAGCACAATATCAGAAGGTGATATCGTTATTTGTGAAGATAAAACTTTCTATTTTACACCAAATGATTGTTATACAATAAAAGAAGTATTAATAAATGGTTCTCCTAATAATGATGCAAAAACAGAGGGGAAATATACATTTAAGACAGGCAACGGTTTACAAAAATTACATGTAGAGTTTAGAAATGTATCAACAGGATCAATAGCTTCTTCTGCTGCTGGTGGAGGAACAATATTCCCTAGAGGAGATTCTATTCCAGTATGCGGTAAAAAAACATTTACAATTGAACCTGATCAATGTTACAAAATTCAAGAAGTATATGTAGACGGTGATTACAATGAAGAAGCTACATTAAGTGGTAGTTATACATTTGAAAATGTTTTTGGAAATCATTCTATCTATGCAACATTCGAACCAAAACATACAATTATAGTTCATGCTGGGCCTGGCGGAACAGCAACACATACAACATTATCTGCAGCTTGTGAAGGCGAAAGAATTGCTTTCTATCCAGATCCTTGCTATATTATTAAAGATGTTGTTGTCAATGGTGTATCTAAAGGTGGAATTAGATCTTATTTATTAGAAACTGTAGATTCTGATATAGAAATATCTGTTTCTTTTGAACAAGCTCCTATGAAAACACACACTATATTCTGTTCTACTGTAGGTGGTGGTACGATTTCACCTGGTGGAAGAATTTATATCAATACTTGTGAAGATACTACTCTTACATTTACTCCTGATAGATGTTATATTATCGATGATGTAGAAGTTGATAGTGTTAGTATAGGCCCTGTTACAAGCTATACTTTTGTGGGAGTTGCAGAAAACCATAGTATACGTGTTACTTTCAAAGAAACAGGATATAGTTTAATATTAGCATCAAATGATTTCGGTGGAAAAATAACTCCATTTGGAGAAAATAACGATGGTATTATTTCAGGTAAATTCTGTAATGACACTACTTTCTATATTAAACCAGAACCATGTTATGCAATAAAAGATGTTGTTGTTGATGGTATTAGTATAGGTCCTGTTACAAGTTATACTTTCAAAAACCTTACAGGCGATCATACTATTAATGCTGCTTTCACAAGAACATATAGAATAGAAGCATCATGTGAAGGAAATGGTACTATAGAACCATCTGGTCTTGTATTAGGACGTTTATGTACTGATACAACATTTACAGTAAAAACAGACTCTTGTCATGAAGTAACAAGTCTGATTGTAGATGGTATAAATATGGGACCTATTACAAGCTATACATTTAAAGATATTAAAACTATTTATCATTCTATAGAAGCTAAAGTAGCTTTACAAACTCGAACTATAACAGCAGGATGTAACGAAAATGGTACATTAATACCAAACGGTACAATAAAAGCTAACAAATGTACTGATACAACAATTTATTTCTATCCTTATGAAGGATATATTATAACTGAGGTTATAGTAGATGGTGATACAATTGATATAGATAGTACTATTACAAGTTATACTTTCCATAATATAACAGATGCACATTCTATCTACGTTGTATATAAACCAAACTGGTATATAGATGCTACAGCTGACCAAGGTGGTAAAATAGAACCATCTGGAAGAAAATACTTTGAAGATCCAGATGATACACAGACATACATAATTACACCACTTAATAAATTCACTGTAAAGAATGTAATTGTAAATAATATTAGTCAAGGTCCTTTAACTGAATATACTTTTGAAAATATACGTGGTAAACAACAAATTCATGCAGAGTTTATTCGTATATTTACACTCAATTCAACTTGTAGTGAACATGGAACAATTGTTCCTTTAGGAGAAAAAATAGTTAAACAAGGTGACACTGTAAAATACACAATTACACCTGATCAAGGATATTACGCTAAAATTTATATAAATGGTTTTGAAATTGCAAACAACCTTCACGAATATACTTTTGAAAATATTTCAAAAGATCAAAATATTCATGTAGACTTCTTAGAAGGTTCTTCTATTCCTGAAACTATTATATCAAATATATCATTATATCCTAATCCAACTAAAACAAATTGTACTATAGCAGGAGAATTATTAACTCCAGCTAAAGACATAAAAATTATTATTTCTGATTTGAATGGAAAAACAATAAAAGAAATAGTAAAGAATGATATATCAGTTGGAGCATTCAATTATACTTTTGATGTAAGTAATTTAATTACTGGAACTTATAATATTTCTATCAATGTAGATAATACAATTACTATGAAAAAATTAATTATCGAAAGATAATAGTATTATATAACAAGTAGTTATAAAAAAGTAAGTTAATTATTTAATTAACTTACTTTTTTTATAATTAAAAATTAATAGTTTAATATAATTCTTTACAAAATAAAGAAAGTATTTTTTTGTTATTACATTTATATTTTATATATTTGTATAAATGTAACTACTAACTGAAAAAATAAAATAAATACATATAAATATATTAAATAATAAGGTATAAAATGAAAACAGCAATTGAACCTTTTAAAATTAAAACTGTTGAACATATTCATATAACAACACGTGAAGAACGTGAAAAAGCATTAGCAGAAGCATATTATAATCCTTTTGCTTTACGCTCAGATAAAATAACAATTGACCTTTTAACTGATAGTGGAACAACAGCAATGAGCTCAAAACAATGGGGAGCTCTTATGGATGGTGATGAATCTTATGCTGGTTCTGTTAGCTATTATAAGTTTGAAGATGCAGTAAAAAAAATTACTGGTTTTAAACATATTATTCCTACCCACCAAGGTCGTGCTGCAGAAAAAGTATTATTTAGTGTAGTAGCTCAAGGCGGAAAAACAATTCCTAATAATACTCATTTTGATACAACACGTGGAAATTTAGAATTTATTGGTGCAAATGCAGTTGATTTGCCAACAGAAATAGGTACACGTCCAGAAGTTATAGCACCTTTTAAAGGCAACATGGATCTTGAAAAATTAGAAGAGACTATCAAAAAATATGGAAAAGAAAATATTCCATTAGCTATGATAACTATCACTAATAACAGTGGTGGTGGTCAACCTGTTTCAATGGAAAATATCCGCGGTGCAAAGAAAATTCTTAGCAAATATGGAATACCTCTATATTTAGATTGCTGTCGTTTTGCAGAAAATGCTTACTTCATTAAAACTCGTGAAGAAGGTTATGCAGATAAATCAATCTTAGAAATCTGCCAAGAAATGTTCTCTTATGCAGATGGTGCAACCATGAGTGCAAAAAAAGATGGTATGTCTAATACAGGCGGCTTTATAGCAACTAATTCTGATGACATTGCAGAACGCTGCCGTACTAACCTTATTGTCATGGAAGGATTTATTACATACGGTGGTTTAGCAAGACGTGACCTTGAAGCTTTAGCAATTGGCTTTGAAGAAGTAGTAGATGAAAATTATTTAAAATATCGTGTTGCTCAATCAAAAGGATTAGCTGATGAAATTACAGCAGCAGGCGTTCCTATTGTATTACCAGCTGGTGCACACGCTATTTATATTGATGCAAAAAGTTTTGCTCCTCATATAGAACCAAAGAATTTCCCAGGTCAATCAATTGCTTGTGAAATTTATCGTGTAGGTGGTATAAGAACAACAGAAATCGGTTCTTTAATGTTTGGAAAAGAAGATAAAGATGGAAATCATATAGCTCCACCAATGGAACTTGTTAGACTTGCAATTCCTCGTAGAGTATATACTAAGAGCCACATGGAATATATTGCAGAAGCTATTATTGAAGTTTATAATAACCGTAATAATTTACGTCCAATGAAAATTACATGGCAGGCACCTTATCTTAGACACTTTACTTGTAGATGTGCTTATCTATAATAAATATAACATAAAAAAAAGACAATACATTTCGTATTGTCTTTTTTTTTACCTATAATCAAGATTTATTTTATTTTTTAATTAACAAAAACTTGATGTATTTTATTTTCTTATAAAAAATTCGTATATTGTATATTTGATAAATATATAAAAGGATATTAAGATGACAAACAAATTAATGAATAAAATTATAGTAGTATCTTTATTAGCTTTTTTCTCTCTATTCGGTAATAATGTTTTAGCTTGTTCTAATTTTATTATAACAAAAGGTGCATCTATTGATGGTTCAACAATGTTAAGCTATACAGCAGATGCTGGTGGATTTATGGAACCATTATACATTCATGAAGGAGGACAGCATAAAGCTGATGATTCTGTGGCAATATATGAATGGGATTCGGGTTGGACAAAATACTTAGGAAAAATAAAACAAGCACCTATAACTTATCGAGTTATAGGAAACATGAATGAATGGCAGCTTACCATTGGTGAAACTACCTTTGGTGGACGTCCAGAATTAGTTGATACAACTGCTATTATGGATTATGGTTCATTAATTTATATAACCCTGCAGCGTGCAAGAACTGCAAGAGAAGCAATAACCATTATGACAGATTTAGCTGAAGAATATGGTTATTACAGCAGTGGAGAATCTATATCTATTGTTGATCCAAACGAAGCATGGATATTAGAAATAATAAGTAAAGGTAAAAAAGAAAAAGGTGCTGTATGGGTTGCAAAACGTGTTCCTGATGGACATATAGCAGCTCATGCAAATAAATCACGTATTCGTGAATTATCAGAAAATAAAGATGAATGCATATATTCAAAGGACGTAATTTCTTTTGCAGAACAAATGGGATACTATGACAGGAAATCAGGAAAACCATTTTCTTTTGCAGATGCTTACGATCCAGAAGAACCAAGCAACTTATTTGCATGCGAAGGTAGAGTATGGGTTATATATAAAAAAGCAGCCCCTTCTTTAAATTTATCAGCTGATTATTTTAGAGCAGTAAAAGGTGCAGAACCATATCCGTTCTCTATTAAACCTGATAAAAAACTTGGTGTAAAAGACGTTGCAAATATAATGCGTGATCATTTTGAAGATACAGAATTTGATATGACAAAAGGTACTGCAGCAGGACCTTTTGGATGTCCATATCGTTGGAAACCATTAGGTTTTAAGATAGAAGGAGACTCAAATAGTTATGATTGGGAACGTCCATTATCAACACAACAAACAGCATTCTCATTTATTTCACAAGCTCGTTCTTATATGCCAAGAGAAGTTGGCGGTGTATTCTGGTATGGAGTTGATGATAACTATTCAACTGTTTATACTCCGCTTTATTGTTCAATAACTAAAGCACCTGAATGTTTTTTAAATGCAGATATTGCTAATTTTAATTTAAATTCAGCAGCTTGGATGTTTAATTTAGTCGCAAACTTAGCTTATCAAAAATATTCCTACGTTATAAAAGATATTCAAAAAGAACAATCTACTTTAGAAGACAAATATCTTACATATCAAACTGCAATTGAAAAGGCAGCAGTTGAATTAATAAACACAAACAGAGAATTAGGAATAGAATATTTAACAGAATACTCTAATTCACAAGCTAAAAATACAATGACTAAGTGGACAGAATTATGGAAACAATTAGTCATGAAATATAACGATGGTTATATTAATGATGTAACCAAAGATAAAGGACGAAGTCCAAAAGGTGTTGGATACGGCAATGATTTCTTTAAGCAAGTTGTAAAAGAACGTCCTGGATATTATGAAATGAAATGGAGAAATCCTATTAAATCTAATAAGAAGAAAAAATAAAAAAAATGAACTTTATACAATAAAAATATATAAAAATATGAAAAATACTTATAAAGCAGCTGGTGTAGATATTGAAGCTGGCGAAGAAGTCGTTCGAAAAATAAAACCTATGGTAAAATCAACTTTTAATGATAAAGTTTTATCTGACATAGGATTATTTGGCGGATTCTATGATGCAAAATTTAGTGATTATGAACATCCAATTTTAGTCGCATCAACTGATGGAGTCGGAACAAAGCTTAAGATAGCTGTTGCTATGAATAAACATGATACCATAGGTTCCTGTCTTGTTAATCACTGTGTAGATGATATTCTATGTTGCGGTGCAAAGCCTTTGTTTTTCCTTGATTATTTTGCAACAGGCAAATTAAATACCAATATTACTGTAGAAATTATTAGTGGATTTGTTAACGCATGTAAAAACAATCAATGTGCTCTTATTGGTGGTGAAACAGCAGAGATGCCTACTATATATAGTGATGGTGAATATGACATGAGTGGTACTATAATAGGAATAGTTGAAAAAAATAAAATCGTTAATGGTAAAAAGATTCAGCCTGGTGATGTTATGATAGGATTAGAATCAAGTGGATTACATACAAATGGATATTCATTAGCACGCAATATATTATTAAGCAATGATTGTACTGTATTTACACATATAGATAGTTTAGGTACTACAATAGGTGATGCATTATTGGCTGTACATAAATCTTACTTAAAAGAAGTATATCCTTTAGTAGAACAAGAATTGCTTACAGGTATTTCTCATATTACAGGAGGCGGAATTGTAGGCAATACATCGAGAATAATGCCATCAAATTGTAAAATGAACATTGATTGGAATTCTTGGGAAATGCTTCCTATATTTAAATTAATTCAAGAAAAAGGCAAAATTGACGACGAAGAAATGCGAAGAACATTTAACTTAGGAATTGGAATGATTCTAATTACATCAAAAAACAATGCTGATAAAGTACTTGAAGCAACTAAAATTCACAATTCAAAGATTATCGGTCACATAGAAGCCATATAAGAATCTTTTAATTTATAAAAAAAACGGATAATTTAATAAATTATCCGTTTTTTTTGCTTATTTTATTATCATATTACCAAGCGTAACCAAGACTAACACCTAAGCCCCATCTGAATTTTTTAGCGTATGATTCTTTAACTAAAGGAATACCTACACTTAAAATAGGTTCAACTTGGAAACCGCCCCATATCCATTTATATTCTATAGAACCACCAACAGCAAAATAGAAATCATTTGATGTTTCATGATTAACTGGATTATCCCATGAATATAAACCTAAAATACCGTAAGGGCCTACACTTAAACCTTTTAATCCTGAAGTTGCAACAGGGAATACATCACGTAAATACCAACGGTAATTAGCTTCAAAAGTATAACCAACTACGTTTTCATAGTTGTTATCTAATGTAAATCCAAATAAGAA
>JAFRQN010000056.1 GCA_017428585.1 Bacteroidota bacterium
ATGAATATGTCATATCGTGGTTTTAATAGAATTTCTGTAAAATTAGCATCTCCAGATGATATACTAAATCGTTCACATGGAGAGGTAACTAAACCTGAAACAATTAATTACCGTTCTCTTAGACCAGAAAAAGATGGATTATTCTGTGAAAAAATATTCGGACCTACCAGAGATTGGGAGTGTGCTTGCGGCAAATATAAACGTATTCGTTATAAGGGTATAATATGTGATAGATGTGGTGTAGAGGTTACTCAAAAATCAGTAAGACGTGATAGAATGGGACACATAACATTAGCTGTTCCAGTAGTTCATATTTGGTTTTTACGTTCTTCACCGAATAAAATATCTTGTGTATTAGGTATGCCTTCACGAGATATAGAACGTATAGTTTATTATGAATCATACGTAGTAGTTAATCCTGGTAAATTAGGATTAAATACAAAAGATTTGCTTACAGAAGAACAATACTTAGAAGTAATGGAATCTTTAGCAGGTACAAATAATGATGAGTTAGATGATGATGATCCAGATAAATTTATTGCATTGATAGGTGCTGAAGCTATAAAAGAATTGCTAAGACGTGCAGATCCAGAACAAATCTATAGAGAACTAAAAGAGAAACTCAAAACAGAAACATCACAAACAAAAAAACAAGATATATTCAAAAGACTCCGTGTATTAGATGCATTCAGACAAAGTGCAAAACATCCTGGATTAAAGAATGAACCAGTTTGGATGGTATTAGATGTTATCCCTGTTATTCCACCAGATTTGCGTCCATTAGTTCCACTTGATGGAGGACGTTTTGCTACATCAGACTTAAATGATTTATATAGAAGAACAATAATAAGAAACAATAGATTAAAACGACTTATAGACATAAAAGCACCTGAAGTGATTTTAAGAAATGAAAAAAGAATGCTTCAAGAATCAGTTGATGCACTGTTTGATAATTCAAGAAGACAAGTTCGCAGTGAATCACAACGTGCTCTTAAATCATTGGCAGATACATTAAAAGGCAAGACAGGTCGTTTCAGACAAAACTTATTAGGTAAACGTGTTGACTATTCAGGACGTTCTGTTATCGTTGTAGGTCCAGAATTAAAATTACATGAATGTGGTCTTCCAAAAGAATTAGCATTGGAATTATTTAAACCATTTATCATACGTCGTTTAGTAGAACGTGGATATGTTAAAACGGTTAAGAGTGCTAAAAAGATGATAGAACGCAAAGCAACGGAAGTATATGATATACTTGAAATGGTTATTGATGGCCATCCAGTTATGTTAAACCGTGCTCCGACTTTGCATAGATTAGGTATTCAAGCATTCCAACCAAAATTAATAGAAGGTAAAGCTATTCAATTACATCCGCTTGTTTGTACAGCGTTCAACGCCGATTTCGATGGCGACCAGATGGCTGTTCATCTACCTATTTCATTTGAAGCACAATTAGAAGCAATGTTGTTGTTATTAGCTCCTCATAATATTATGCATACTCAAAATGGCGATCCTATTGCAGTACCATCACAAGATATGGTATTGGGTATGTATTATCTAACAAAAATTAAAGAAGGCGCTATTGGCGAAGGCAAAACATTCTCTTCTGTAGATGAACTTCTTGTTGCTCATAATTTAGGCTATGTAGAGCTTCACGCTAAAATTAAAGTTCGTTATAAAGGAAAAATGCTTGAGACTACTCCTGGAAGAATCATATTCAATAAAATTGTTCCAGAAGAATTAGGATATTTAGATGAATTACTTACTAAAAAACGTTTAAGACAAATTATTGGTCAATGTTTCCGTACAGTTGGTTTAGACAGAACAGCACAATTCTTGGATAATCTTAAGGATATGGGATTCAGTTATGCAACTGTCGGCGGATTATCTGTAAGTATTGCAGATGTTATTATTCCTAAAGAAAAAGAAGAAATCATCAATACAGCTCAGTCAAAGATAGATAAAATAGAAAAAGCATATATAAATGGCGTTATATCAGCAGGCGAAAGATATAACAAAATTATTGATACTTGGTCAACAGCAACAAATAAAGTAGCAGATAAATTATATAGCGATTTAACACAATCAAAACAAGGCTTTAACACTTTCTGGATGATGTTGGATTCACAAGCCAGAGGTTCTAAGGAACAGATAAGACAATTAGCAGGAATGCGTGGTCTTATGGCAAAACCTAAGAAATCATTATCAGGTTCAACTGGTGAATTAATTGAAACACCAATTATTTCTAA
This sequence comes from Bacteroidota bacterium, assembly GCA_017428585.1. Classification (GTDB taxonomy): domain Bacteria; phylum Bacteroidota; class Ignavibacteria; order Kapaibacteriales; family UBA2268; genus JAAYTD01. Next base: position 2,250 of record JAFRQN010000056.1, read on the forward strand.
TTTTAAGGAAGGCCTTTCAATTCTTGAGTATTTTATTTCAACACACGGTGCAAGAAAAGGTTTAGCAGATACAGCGTTAAAAACAGCAGAAGCTGGATATTTAACAAGACGTTTGCATGATGTTGCTCAAGATGTGATTATATCAGAAGAAGACTGTGGAACAATCCGCGGTGTAAATATGACAGCTATCAAAGATGGTCAAGAAATTAAAGAACCATTATATGAAAGAATTTTAGGAAGAGTTGCATTAATTGATGTTGTTGATCCTTTAACTAAAAATGTTTTAGTTAAAGCAGGTGAAATGATAGATGAAGACAAAGCAAAAATCATAGAAGACGCTGCTATTGAATCAGTTATGATACGTTCTGTATTAACTTGTGAGTCAGAACATGGAGTATGTGCAAAATGTTACGGCCGCAACTTGGCAACAGGAAAAATGATAGACGTTGGCGAGGCAGTTGGTACTATTGCATCACAATCAATTGGTGAACCTGGTACACAGCTTACACTTCGTACATTCCACACAGGTGGTACAGCTGCATTGGTAGCATCACAATCAACTATTTCATCAAAATTTAGCGGTACTATTAAATTTGAAAATGTACGTTATATTTCTTATGAAGGCGACAATGGAATAAATAATGTTGTTGTTTCTCGTAATGGTGAAATACAGATTATTGATCCTGAAACTGAACAAATTTTAACAAAATATGATGTAACTTATGGTGCAGAATTAAAGAAACTACAAGGCGATCATATTGAAAAAGATGAAATTCTATATGAATGGGATCCATATAACTCTGCAATTATATGTGAAGTTCAAGGTACTGTTAAATTTGTAGATTTAGTTCCTAATGTAACTTATCGTGATGTAAATGACGAACAGACAGGACATATTACTAAAGTTGTTATAGATTCCAGAGATAAAACAAAATCACCAGCTATTGATATCGTAGATAACGCAGGAAAAGTAATCAGAAGTTATAGTATTCCTTCCAGAGCTCAATTAAGAGTTGATGATAATGAAATTATAGGTGTCGGTACTTCACTTGCAAAAATTCCACGTGATTTAGGAAGAACTCGTGATATCACAGGTGGTTTACCAAGAGTAACAGAATTATTTGAAGCAAGAAAACCACAAAATCCTGCAATAATTTCTGAGATAGATGGTTATGTTTCTTACGACAAGCCAAAACGTGGTCAAAAAATAATAGTTATAACATCTGTCGATGGCAAAACAACAAAAGAATATTCTATTCCAATAGGTAAATATATTCTTGTTCAAGAAAATGATTTTGTGAAATCTGGCGACAGATTAACAGAAGGCTCTGTTAATCCTCATGATATTCTTGCTATAAAAGGTCCAAATGCAGTTCAAGAATATTTGGTAAATGAAATACAAGAAGTTTACCGTATGCAGGGTGTAAAACTTAGCGATAAGCACGTAGAAGTAATTGTTAGACAAATGTTGCAAAAAGTTAGAGTTACAGACATAGGTGATTCTAATTTAATAGAGAATGATTGTATAGATAAATCTGTATTATTTGAAGAAAACCAAAAATTAAAGAATCAATTAGTAGTAATAAAGAAAGGTGATTCTAAGTTCTACGAAGGTTCTTTATACTCACGCAAGAGAGTAAAAGAACACAACTTAGATTTGAAAAACAAAGGAAAAGCAATTGCAATAACAAGACCTGCTAATCCTGCAATATCAGAACCTGTATTGTTAGGTATTACTCAAGCATCTTTAACTACTGAAAGTTGGCTTTCTGCAGCATCATTCCAAGAAACAACAAAAGTACTTTCAGATGCTTCGATTGCATCAAAAATTGATAATTTGAATGGATTAAAGGAAAATATTATTCTTGGACAATTGATTCCAGCAGGAACAGGCTTAAGAGCTTATCAAAATCTCTATATTGAAAGTTCTGTTGGAAATATATTCGGCCGTAAATTTAAGGATGAAATGGAAGAAGCAAATGCATTAAATAATGACGATAATCATCCAGAAGTTACTATTGAAGATATTCAATCAGAAATGCAGGAATCAATTGATAATGAAGAATTAGAGGATTTACAAGATTTCGAAGCTGAAAACTAATCTGTAATTCCTAACAAAAATATATTTTTCTTTATAAATTTTATTATATTTGTACTCATCTAATTATTTTATTAGATGAGTATTTTTTTAGAATAATATCTATGTACAATAACGACAATAAAAGTGATAATCAAAAAAATATAACACCAGCTTTATATCTTGTACCTACACCGATAGGCAATTTAGAAGATATAACCATGCGTGCTGTCAATATATTGCAGGAAGCAGATTTCATTGCTTGTGAAGATACAAGGCGAAGCGGAGTATTAATTAAATCATTAGGTTTATCTACTAAAGCTAAATTAATAAGCTATTTTGAACATAATGAAAACGAAAAGAATGATTTTTTAATTAATAAAATTATTGACGGCAATATTGTAGCATTAATCTCCGATGCTGGTTCACCTTGTATATCGGATCCAGGATATAAATTGGTACAAAAGGCAATAGAAAAAAACGTAAAAATTATATCATTACCAGGAGCAACAGCTTGCATACCTGCATTAACAGCAAGCGGGTTTCCAGTACATAGATTTACTTTCTTTGGATTTCCACCACAAAAAAAGGGCAGACAAAGTTTCATAAAAAGTATACTTAATTGTCCTAATACTGCTATAGTATATGAATCTTCTCATAGAATTATAAAATTTATAAACGAAATTGTTTCTTTAGATTCTAATAGAAATATATGTATAGCAAGAGAAATTAGTAAAATTTATGAAGAATATATAAGATTTAACACAAATGATTTTAATAATAATACTATCAATATAACAGAAAAAGGTGAATTTGTTATAATAATTGAAGGTAAAGATGAAAACAAGGAGGATTTAGTTTAATGTTTATTACGTTCGAAGGAATAGATGGAAGCGGCAAAACAACACAAATAGAATGCTTAAAAGATTTTTTAGAACAAAAAGGATATAATGTAATTACAACCCGCGAACCAGGTGGAACACATTTATCAGAAAGAATACGAGAGCTATTATTGAATACTGATTATAATATAGATCCAATAACAGAATTATTCTTATTCAATGCTTCACGTATGCATTTAATAAATACAATTATTAAACCTGCTTTAAAAAATAATATAATTGTAATTTCTGATAGATTTTATGATTCTACTACAGCATATCAGGGATATGGACGTTCTATATCGTTGGAAAATATTAATAAATGCAATGATATTATAAAAAGCTTTGGCATAATACCCGATATAACATTGTTTCTTGATATTGACATTAAAATATCAGAAGAAAGACGTTCAAGCATGGAAAAAGATAGGATAGAATTATCAAATGAATCATTTTTTGAAAAAGTTAGAGCAGGCTATTTATGTATTGCTGACGAAGAACCAAATCGAATAAAAATTATAAATGCAAATAGAGATAAGCAAAGTATTTTTGAAGATATAAAAAAATATATACTTCCATTATTACAGACTTCAGTAAAATAAAAAATAATTTTAAATATTTTTATTACTATATTTGTATAATTACGTATTATTGTTAAAAACAGAATAATTTTAATTTTTAATCATATCAAAACATAAAAAATCATGAAAATAAAACATTTAATTTTAATAATATCCTTAATGATATTGTTTTCAAGTAGTTCTAATGCACAATTTATAGAGGATGCATTAAGATTTTCACAACCAACAGCTGTATTTTCACCACGTGTTAGTGCTTTAGGATTTTCATATTTTGGAATTTCAGATGATGCTGCAGCTATGATTTTTAATCCTGCTGGTCTTTCTCTTATTAGAGGTTATGAAATCAATACGGGAGTTGATTTTACGACTGTGAGCAATAAAACTAATTACCTTAATGAAACAAAGAAAACATCTGATTATGAATTTTATATCTCAAATATCCAGATGACATTTCCAATGAGTATACCTGTATCAGAAACAGAAGCTATTAATTATACAATAGGTATAGGATATTACTTAGATAATGATTTTGATATGGGATATAGATTTAGCGGTTTTAATACAAAAAATACTTTTATTTCACAACAAGCAGCAGAACATTCAAAATGGATATATGAAACTTGGCTGACAGATGAAGCATATAATACAAACATACGCAATAATATGCAGCAAGAAGGTAGAATATCAGAAGAAGGCGGACTGCATAATTTTGTTTGCGGTGCAGGAATAGATGTAACTGATAATTTATCACTTGGAGCTTCTTTTATAATAAAAGGCGGACATTATGATTATTACCGCTCTTTCATGGAATCAGATTCAAGAAATCTTTATAATACGTTTGAAATAGATGATATAGATAATGTTATTGTATCTGATATATTATCACAAGAAATTGCAGGATTCACAGGTTCTTTAGGATTAATGGCTCGTATTAATGACAATTTACGTGTAGGTGCATCTATAAAATTTCCTACATATAATTACATAGAAGAAGATTATTCATCAGAATATACTGTTACATACGACAGCAACGAAGTTGCAGGAGTACAAAAATTTAATTATTCCGAACATGGCAGCAATAATTATTCAATAACAACTCCTTTTGAATTTTCTTTAGGTACTTCAGGATATTATGCAGGTTTAACTTTTTCTGTTTCTGCATCTTATAAGAATGCATCTCATTTAAAATTTGATTATGATTTGGAAGACCAATCTATTGCAACAGCAAACTATTTTGATAACTTAAATGAAGACGTAGACAATAATTTAACAGGAGTATGGACTTTTGGTGCTGGATTAGAATATAAAATACCTGACTTCCCTATTTACATAAGAGCAAGTTATACAAGAATAACATCACCTTATGATATAGATTTAACAGATGCATCAAGACAAATGATTGCAGGCGGACTTGGTATTGTATGTGCTAAAAACTTTATTATCGATGCTTCATTTAGATTAAATAGTTATAAACAACAACAAGCAGTTTACGGTAATTTAAATGAACCAAGTTTATATTCTTATTATATAGTTAATTACAGTCCTGTAGATTATGGTTTAGGTATTAGATACCGTTTCTAATTTTAATTATGTCAGACATATTACTTTCAGCAAATAATATAGTTAAGACTTTTTCAATTAAAGGTAAAAATAGTCATTGTGTTCTTAATAATATAACAATTGAAATTAAGAGAAATGAAATTACATCTTTAATGGGTGCATCAGGCGTTGGAAAAAGCACTTTGCTATATATTTTAGGAGCTTTAGACAGACCAAATTCAGGAGAAATTGTTTTTCATAGTATAACTGGAAATACATTGAATTATAACAATTTGAATTCTGATGAACTGTCATATTTGCGAAATAGATATATAGGATTTGTATTTCAATTTCATCATCTTTTACCTGAATTTAATATCTTAGATAATATTATTATTCCTGCTTTAATTTTTGGTACACCACAAGATCAAGCCAAACAAAAAGCTGTTGAGTTAATGAAAAAGATGAATATTGAATATATCCAAAACTATAAGCCAAATGAAATATCAGGCGGTGAACAGCAAAGAGTAGCAATAGCTCGTGCTTTGATCAATTCTCCTGAAATAATATTTGCTGATGAGCCAACAGGTAATTTAGATAGTGAAAATACTAAGAATGTAATTAATTTAATCAAATCTATAAATAGTGAACTCGGAACTACATTTTTAATTGCAACACATAGTGAAGATGTAGCTTCAATGTCAAATAATATTATAAGAATGCAAGACGGCAAAATTTTAAAAGATATTATAAAATAAATTATTTTAATTAAAAATATATACTAATATGAAAAATATTCTTGAAGGAATTAGAGTTCTTGATTTAACAAATGTATTATCAGGTCCTTTTTGTACTTTGCATTTAGCATTATTAGGTGCAGAAGTAATTAAAATAGAAAATCCAAAAGGTGGTGATTTAGCACGTTCATTAGGATGCAAGCCAGAATATAATAAAGCACTACATGGAACAAGATTTTTAGCTCAGAATGCTAATAAAAAATCTATTACTTTGAATTTAAAAGATCCTAAAGCTGTAGAAATTTTCAATAAACTTGTCGAAAAATCTGATGTAGTTGTAGAAAACTTCAGACCAAATGTAATGAACAGATTAGGTATTGGATATGAACAATTATCTAAAATTAATCCTAAAATAGTTTATTTGGCTATATCTGGTTTTGGCCAAACTGGTCCAGATGCATTTAAACCAGCTTACGATCAAATAATTCAAGGTCTTAGTGGTGTGATGTCTATCAATGGAGATCAAAGATTAAATCCTTTGAGAGCAGGTTTTCCTGTATGTGATACAATTGGCGGCATAAATGGTGCTTTCGCTGTAATGGCTGCACTTTTCCATAGAGAACGTACTGGCGAAGGTCAATTTATTGATGTTTCATTATTAGATTCTGTTATGCCTTTCATGGGTTGGGTAGTAGCAAATTTAATGATAGGCAAGCAACAACCTCAATTATTAGGAAATGATAATTTTACAGCTGCTCCATCTGGTACATTCAAAACCAAAGATGGCAATATTAATATAGCAGCAAACAAGCAAGAACAATGGCATGCTGTAACAGAAGTATTAGGTGTTCCTGAATTGAAAGAAGATGAAAGATTTAAGGAACGAGATGCACGTAAGCAGAATAGAGCTCTTTTAACTTCAATACTTGAAACGAAATTAATGTTAAAAGATACTGATGAATGGGTAGAATTACTAAACGCTCAGGGTGTGCCAAGCGGTAAAATCTTAAAATTAGAAGATGCTCTTAACTCTGAACAAATAGAACATAGAAACACATTTACAGAAATAGATGTAGATGATGTAGGAAAAATTAAGTTATTTAATCTAACAGCTAAATTTTCAAAAACACCAGGAAATGTAACAACTCCTCCACCTACATTATCACAACATACTAACGAGATTTTAACCAGTTTGTTAGGTTACACACAATCTCAAATTGATGAATTAAAACAACAAGGAACTATATAAACTATATTATTTAAATAAAAAAATTCCTCATACGAGGAATTTTTTTTATTTAAATTGAATTTATATTTTCGATAATATACTATTTATTTTTATCTTCCTTTATTATATTCCAAAGAACATACTTTAATTCATCTATACCCTTATTGACTACAGATGAAATAAAATATACAGGCACATCATCTTCAAATTTACATTTCTTAATAGCTTTTAATCCGTCTTCTGTTACAGCATCTATTCGACTAAAACATATTACACGTTTTTTTTGAAGCAATGAAGGATTGTATTGTTTTAACTCTTCTTTTAAAATATTATAATCACTTACAGGATCATAACTAAAACTATCTATCATAAAAAGCAAAATAGTAGTTCTTTCTATATGTCGCAAAAATTGCAATCCCAATCCACGTCCCTCACTTGCACCCTCTATTAAACCAGGAATATCAGCTACAGTATAATTCTCAGTATCTGCAATCTTTACTATACCCAAATTAGGAACCAATGTAGTAAAAGCATAATCAGCTATTTTAGGTTTTGCTGCAGAAATTACAGAAATTAAAGTAGATTTTCCAACATTAGGAAAACCAACAATACCAACATCTGCAAGCAATTTTAATTCTAATGTAATATTAAAACTCTCACCTGGCAGACCAGGGTTTGAAAATCTTGGCGTCTGATTAGTAGCAGTTGCAAACATTGCATTGCCAAAGCCTCCATTTCCTCCCTTCGCAACAGTGTAGGATTGATTAGGTTCCGATAGATCAGCTAACTGCTCATTAGTATCAGCATTATATACAACTGTTCCCTGTGGCACTTTTATTATTAAATTTTCTCCATCTTTACCATACATTTGATTTTTACCACCTGGCTGTCCATTTTTCGCAGTGTATTTATTAACATAATGAAAATCTAATAAAGTAGTTAAATGTGGATCTACTAAAAATATAACATCACCGCCTTTTCCACCATTTCCACCATCAGGTCCTCCTTTAGGAACATATTTTTCTCGTCTAAAACTTAAATGTCCATCACCGCCTTTTCCAGCCGCAACGAAAATTGTCGCTTGATCAATAAATTTCATTTTTCTTATTATCTTTCGTAAAATTATTTAAAAATTAAAATCCGTGTTATTTTTTGCAGCACATTTACCCTTTATCCAGACTTCATCAACATGATTAATACCAAAGTGATAAAATAAATCTGTATATCTATCTATATCTGCTATAATAAAATCAGCTTGTTTTCCAACCATCAGACTTCCTGTTTTTTCTGATAAATCCATAGCTTTAGCCCCATTAATTGTAGCAGCAGTTAATGCTTCCTCTGCCGTCATTTTCATATTTATAACAGCTAATGATAATACTAACTGCATATTTTCAGTAAATGATGAACCTGGATTACAGTCAGATGCCAATGCAGTAATACAACCATTGTCAATAATTTTTCTCGCAGGTGCATAAGGCATTCTTATAAAATAAGCTGTTGTAGGCATCATAGTTGCAACTGTACTGCTTTTAGCTATTTTTTCAATACTTTTATCAGAAATAAATAACAAATGATCAGCTGATGCTGCACCAATATCAGCAGAAAAACCTGCTGCTTCTACATTAGCCATTTCATCAGAATGTGTACGAATTTTTATATTATATTTTTTTGCAGCTGTAAATATTTTTTCTGCTTCTTCTATAGTATAATACCCCTCATCAATAAATGCATCACAATAATCTGCTAAATTTTCTTCTGCTATTTTAGGAAGCATTTCATTGATTATTAATTCTACATATTTTTCTCTATTATTCTTGTATTCAGGAGGAAAATCATGTGCTCCTAAAAATGTAGATTTTATATTTAAAGGAAGAATTTCTTTTAATTTTTTTATGGCTCTTAACTGATTTAATTCTCCATCTACTGTTAATGAATAACCACTCTTTATTTCTAAAGATGTTGTTCCATTTCTCAATGCAGATAAAGCAAGTTTTTTCCCATATTCTACTAATTCATCTACTGTGGATTGACGAGTAGCACGCATGGTTGTAAGAATTCCACCACCTTCTTCCGCTATTTCCTTGTACGTTGCACCACGCAGACGTCTTGCAAATTCTTCAGAACGATTGCCAGCAAAAACTATATGTGAATGAGAATCACAGAAACCTGGTATAATTGTTTTACCTGCAGCATCAATTACTTTAATATCCTTAATTTGATTTTTTTCTATATAAGCGTTTGCTTCTTGAGTTGTGCCTACAAATAAGATATTAGTATCAAATATTATTGCAGCATTGCGAATTTCATCAACATTTTGCATTTCCAGTCCACGTCTGTAGAATGCATTTCCCTTATTTAAAGTACATAAGGAACTTATATTTTTTATATATGTAAGCATTGTTTTATTCCTAAATTTATGAATAATATGTATTTAATAATTAATAATATTAACTAATTACAAAAATAATAAAAATTAATAAAATATATGTATTGTTTTATGGCATCTAACTTAAAATTTTTATTAAATTCTAATCATTAACAATATAACAACAATCATAAAATTAAATTTTTTTTAAAATATATAAGAGTTATATTTGTAATAAAATAAAATCATAAAAATTATATATATCAACTATAATATTAACTACTCAATATGGAATCAAAAACTGACGAAAACATCAAAAATTTATTATCCGACCTGCCAAATCCATTATATCTAAATTTGGGATGCGGCAATGATATAAGGAAAGAATTTATTAATATAGATTTATACTCTGAAGATGAAAATGTTCTCAACTTAGATGTACGTAATCTACCATTTCCAGAAAATAGTGTAGATTTAATATTAGCAAGTGATATTATAGAACATTTTTCTCATAGAGAAATAGACAATGTTTTATCTGAATGGTCTAGAGTACTTAAGGAGAATGGAACATTAATCATACGTTGTCCATCTCTAAAACTACAAGCTAAAGCATATTTAGACAATATTTGGAATGCCGATGTTGCTTCATATATGATTTTTGGCTCTCAAAAAACTTCAAATGATTTTCATTACAATGCTTTTGATGAAAATTCTATAAAAAAACATTTAACTAAAGCAAATTTATTTATTACAGATTTTAAGGAATTTAATTTACCTCAAACACAAGGTTTTATAAATTTAACTATGGTTATTAAAGCCGTAAAAAGATTAGATAACAACCAATCAAACCTTGAAGAAAATGCTAAAATAAACTTAGAAACAAGTACAATAAATGCAATAGATAATATAATAACAACAGATGATAAAATAAACATCATTTATGAAGGCAGATTATATGATAATGATATATCATCAAATATCAATAAGAAAATTTGCTTGGCATTAGCAAATAATAATAAAATAAATTTGACTATATTATCTGATATTCCTAAAACACAAGAAGAAGATACGACTGGTGAAATTTTGTTATTGAAAAATAATATAAGATATCAAAATATAATTCCTAACAATACAGATAAAACTGTTTGGATTAGTAATGGCGATAATTTAGACTATCCAAACATAGAACATGCAAAATGGATTATTAATTACTGCTATAATACAAAAATTGGCAATAAATTAGAAACATTTAAAAAAGCTGATGAAATCTGGATAACATCAAGCAAAATAAAAAATGAATTAATAAATGCTGAAATTAATCCAAATACAATAAAGCAAATTCCTATTGAAATAAATACTTCTATATTTAGTCTTATAGGAAATAAATATAAATTAGATACAAATAAAACTATTAAAGTTTTATTTATTTCTAACAATAACGATGAAATAGAAAAAGTAATATCAAATTACTGCAATACATTCAATAAAAATGACAATATCAGTCTAATTATCCAATCAATTTCTAAAAGCACAAATATATTAGAAATTCTGTCAGAAAAACAGCAAGATATAAACAATCCAGAAATTATATATATATCTAACGAACTAACGGAAGAAATACGTGCAGAATTAGCTCGTTCCTGCAACATACTTTTATGTCCATATATAAATAATTTTTCAATTCATTCATTAGAAGCTATGGCGTGCGGATTACCAATAGCTGCTATTGATAATTTGGAAGAAATAATATATGAAACAGATGTGTTAGAAAGCTGCATAATAAAAAGCAACGCAGAAGAAGAACAAGGAGAAAATGAACTTAATAATAATGTCAACGATGACATTGACAACAGATTGTCAAGTTTATTAAAATATATATATCAAAATTCAAACGAATTTTTTATAAAAGGAATAAAAATATCTAATTATATTAGATATAAATTTACATTAAATAAAACTAAAATAAAGATATTTAGTTTATTAGATAATTTATTGAAAACTAATATATTAGAATCAGATAATATAAATACAGACAAATCAGAAGAAGAAAATGATAATGTATATCTAAAATTAGAACAAGCTGAAAATTTATATAAACAACAATCCTTATTGTCTGCAAAGGAAATATATAATACTTTATTAGAAAATAATGATTTATCGTTAAAAATTAAAATACACTGTTTAAATAGAATAACTCAAATACTATTAAAAGAAAATAATTATTACATTGCTTCAAATTATATAAATGAAATTGAAAAATTACAAAGCAATAACTATGACTATCTTTGGAATAAAACAATTATTTTAAAACAAAACCAACAATATGAAGAAGCATTAGAATGTATTTCCTTATTAATTAATCACATAGAAAA
>JAFRQN010000057.1 GCA_017428585.1 Bacteroidota bacterium
GATTTCATTGTTGCTTAAATTAAAATTAACTATACTAAGTCTATATTAATTATTATCATAATTATTTTTTTTATTATAATGCAAAAATTTGACAATGCCATTTATAATAGGTGTTACAATCATATATATTAACATCAAAGGAAATATAGCATATCCTTTAGAAGCAATGGAAATAATTATAGCCAAAATAACATATATAAAAAATACAGGACGAGCTTTAAAAGATTTTTTAGTAGGACGAGGCATATTATCATATTTTACATTAGAAACCATAGTTATTGGTACTGCCAAAACTACAATCATTGATAATATAAACAGCATCGTTTCATTTAATATATTGGTATTAACATAAAATAATACATAGGAAATTATAGTTAATGCACCAGCAGGAATTGGCATTCCTTTAAAATACATTTTATCTTCAAAACTTACAAGCTGCACATTAAATCTTGCCAATCTAAACACACCTGCAATAACAGGCAAAGCCGATAACAATATTCCTAAACTATTAAATTGATAAAAGAATGCTTTATATAACATAAATGACGGAGCAAGTCCAAAAGATACAGCATCACATAAAGAATCTAATTCTGCACCAATTTCACTTGTTGCATTTAAAATACGTGCAGCAATACCATCAAGCATATCAAAAATTGCTGCTACAAATATATAAATAGCTGCCAAAATAAAATTATTATCAGCAAGATATATAATAGCAGCAAAGCCTGAAAAAACATTGCCTAAAGTTAATAAATCTGGAATTGCCGAACGAGTTACATATACCTTTCTCATCTTATCCTGAATTAAATTCCCCTATTATTTAACTTAGCAATAATTGTTTGACCTGCAACGACTTTGTCGCCTTTTTTAACATATATTTCTGTATTAAGATCTACAACAACATCCATTCTTGATCCAAATTTCATCATACCAAAACGTTCACCAACATTAATACTATCACCTTCTTTAATTTCGCATACTAATCTACGAGCAACAACCCCAACAATCTGTTTGAAAAAAACTTTTCCATACTCTGTTTTTACTCCTATACGCGAATGTTCATTTAATTCACTTGCCTTTGGATGGTTCGCAATAATATAATCACCTGGAACATATTCATAATATTCTACCTTGCCAGATACAGGACAACGATTTACATGAACATTTAATGGAGAAAGGAAAATACTAATACGTTTTGTCTTTTCTTTATGATAATATTTTTCAACCTCTTCTACTATTTCAACTACAGTACCATCAGCAGGTGAAACAACTAAAGAATGATCTTTCTTCGCTTCTTCTGGTATTCTTCTTTCAGGATCTCTAAAAAACCATAAAGTAAATAGTATTAATATACCACCTAAAACCAATGTAGGTATTGCAATAAATTTATTATTAAAGAAATAAACACCTATTCCAACAAGTATAACACCTACTGTTAGCATTACAATAATATTATTTGTTCCGTAACTTGACAGCATAATTATGAATATATTAATATTATTTCTGATATATAAAAATTATATAAATTATTTATTGAACTTTGAATTAAATTCAAAGTTCAATAAATAAAAAACATTTGTTTGATTATCGATTTAAGGAATTTAAATTATCCTTAGCTGTTTTATTATTAGGATTTACTTTCAACACTTCACGATATGCACTTTTAGCTTGATCTATTTTTTGTTGACCTTGACATGATATAGCAAGGAATAAATAGCCATATTCATTATTATCAGGGAAGTTGTTCACCCATTCTCTTGCTACTTTTTCAAGTTCTGCATATTTTTTTGAATCTAATCTAATAGAAGCTTTTTTCTGGAAAGCTGCATTTAACTCATTTTTATATTTATCTTTGTTAGGCAATGCTTCTGAAATAACTTTATCAAATTGTTCTTCAGCATGTTTTATATCTTTTTGACCATAATATATATCGCCTAAATAAATATTAGACCAATAAAAATCAGATTTAACTTGAAGCGATTTTTGAAGCGCTGCAATAGCATTAGCAGTATCCTTCAATTCAAAATAACCAGTACCCATAGTATAATAACAGAAAGCGTCATTATTATCTGAACAAGACTGCGTATTTAATTTTTGTTGTAATACGTCTATCATTTCAGCATACTTCTTTTGTGGTTTTAAAATCTGATTTGCTACAAGATACATAAAATTACAACTTTCATCAGGAGCAAGCTTAAACAATTCTTTAAATAAAACTACTGCTTCGTTTGTATCTTTTGCAAATAAAGTAGCAACAGCATAAATCTTCAAATCTTCTACAGGAAGCATATAAGTACCAACAGCACCATCAACTGTCTTTAATGCATCACCATATTTATTAATTTCTTTAAATACACGTACTGTTTCATTATAACGTTTATCTTTATAGTAACATGATGCCAACAATAATTCAGCTCTTACCTTAATAGAATCTGTAATATCAGGATGATCTGTATTAATGATTTGATTTAAATGTACGTATGCAGAATCACAAATACCTGATGTAGCAAGCAATTCAGCAAGTCTCCAACGCTCTTTATAATTATTAGGACGCAATTCCAAAAATTTATTATAAGATTGAGCAGCTTCTAAATTTTGATTTGCATTAAAATGAATCTGTGCTTTTAATTTCCATGTTGCAGCATCTTTATCATTTTCCTGCAATGCTTTATTACATTCTTCAAGTGAACGATTTAAATAAACATTCATCAATTCCACATCACCACTTCCATCAGCAGCAACAGCTAATTTCCAATAAACTTCTGCTAACAACTGTCTAATTTCAATATTTTGAGGATCCAGTTTGATAGCTTCTTCGTAATTAGATCTTGCTAATTCCCAAATTTTTTGCTCAAAATATAATTTGCCAAGCATTACAAAAACTTCAGGATTTTTGCTGTTAATAGAACGTGCATTTGTAATTTGTATTTCAGCCTCATTTATTTTACCTGCTGATAAGTAAGCATTGGCTAATTCCAAAATCAAAGATTCATTCTTTTTATCATTTTCTAATGCTTTGCTTAATTCATTAATAGCATCATTAGGTCTATTAAGTTTAATAAGAGTACGGCCTAATTTTACTAAAACTTTTTTATCTTTTGATTTTTCTTTAGCACTTGTATAAACTCTATAAGCATCAGTATATTGTTCTAATTCATAATATACATCGCCCACTAAAACTAATAAATTATAATCTTTTGGATTTTCAGCAATTACTTGCTCAGCAATTTCGCCAGCTTTTTCATATTCGTGATCATTAATAAGATTTCTAAATCTTGAAGCGATATTCTGAGAATATACATCGCATAATGAAAAAACGGCTATAAATGCTATAAACAATAGTTTTTTTAATGTCATTTTCATTTTAAAAAATACCTACCATTTGATATATAACTTTTAAAAAATATTTTCTCTATAAATTTTTACGATAAAAATAATATCGAAAAAACACATTTCACAAATGTTTAAAATACAAATTTTTTCTCTATTATTTACTTATTTTTTAAATTTTCTGTTTAATAATCCTATAAAATCTGGCACCGCCCTAAATAATTGTATGAATTTTATGTTAAAATGTTTCTTTCCATATCTAATTAATAATATAGACAACACAAATAAGAAAATGATATAAGGAAGAGGAACTAAATTTACATATTTATTAAAATAGACACCTATAATTAAGAAAGCTAATCCCCAAAATACAAAACTAATCAATACATATTTAGCTATAATTTCTGGTTTTCCGCTTGCATTAATTGTAGTATTTAACAGTGTAATTGGCAGGAGGATAGAAGCAATCATTAAACAATTAAACATAGGAATAGCATCAACAAATTTATTTGGCAGGAAAGCACTAAAAGAATTACTTACACCTAATAAACATAATATGGTTATAAAAGTAAAACCTAACAGCATTATAGACATAGATTTAGTAATTAAATCATTTAATGATTTCATGTCTTTATTTGCTATAAATTTTACACTTGGCGCATAAATCAAAGAATTAACAGTATTTATTGCTTCATCAACAAAACGGAAAATATTTTTAGCTGGCGCATACAATCCTACAGTTGAAGTACCAAAAAAGAATTGTATAATAAAAATATCACAATATTTAGGCAATGGGAGTATTATACCAGTAATAGTATATTTTATTGAAAACTTTATAACATCTAAATATTTAGTTGTTCCTTTAAAACTAAATTTCCAATATTTGAAAGTTAAAATAATTGCAGTAATAGTTCCAAGACCTGCACCTAAATATGTTATATGTATAATATCGCTGTATGATAGAAAAATATTATTTATTATACAATAAAAAATAATACCAGACATTGTACCAAAATATACTAAGTTAGTTAAAAACAATCTAAATATTTTTAACTCTCTGTACATTATACGATTGCAAAAATATCTTGGTATTGAAAATAAGGCAAGCAGAGGCAAAGCTTTGGCTACTTCAACAAATTTAGGCTCTCCCAGCAATTCTGCAATTCCATGACTAAATATTAAAGTAACAGCAACAAAAATACATACTAAAACAACATGATTAAATAATGCAATCAGGTTGACGCGAGGTTTTTCTTCTTCTACAGCTGAAAATTGCAAAATAGCTTGAAGTGAAAAAGAATCAGATATATTAAGAATTAAATTATGCAGAGTATTAAAAAGCGTAAACACACCAAACTCAATATCATTTGTAACAGCCAATATAGCAATAGTTGCAATCCCATATAAAACGTATGTTGATTTGTCAGCTACTGACCATGATATTTTATTTAGATGATCCGTTAAATACATTTAATTCTTAAAAATAAAGTAGTTTAAAAAATTACGTTTTGCAATATAAAATAAATTCCTATAATAAAAACTAAACAACCATATAATTTTTTTATTTGGCTTGAAGTAGTTTTTATAGCTGCTCTTGCACTAATAGCACTACCCAATTCTATGCCAATAGCAATAAATACAGCAGTCCAAATATTTATTAAATCTGCGTTATAATATTGGATAACTCCCGGCAATCCAGAAGGCAGAAATAAGGCTGCAAGAGATATTGCTGTTGCTTGTTTTGCAGGAATTTTTAAAATACCTATTAAAATAGCAGTTATAATAATTCCCCCGCCTATACCAAACAATCCAGCAAATACTCCAGCAAAAATACCAATTAAGAAAAAAATATATAATTTTGTTTTTGAGAAGTCATAATCTTCATTCTTATCGTTGTTTAATATTTTTTTCTTATCCTTAGAAAACCATTCTCGGGGTTTTGCAAACCGCCAACCTACCCACAATAAAAAAGCACCATATAATTGTTTTAACAGAACTGCATTAATATTTAATGCTATGGCTGCACCACTGGCACTTCCAATAAAGATTCCCAAAGCTATTAAAGCGGAAACTTTAATATTAAGCAGTCCTGCTTTTTTATATTGTAATAGAGCAATACTGCCTGCTGGCAGGAGCAAAGCAGCTAAAGAAGTTCCTGAAGCTTGCTGTGCCGCAAAGTTAAAAATCAAAATAAGTGCAGGAACAATTACAATTCCACCACCTATACCGAACATACCAGCAAGCAATCCTGCAAAAATCCCCAGTATTATAAAAGACATAATTCTTGGATTATAGATAATTATAATTTATAATATAATAAAAAAACTATATTACAAACTTTCCATCTGACATAATTAATTTACCATCACAGGTAAAACTTGGAGATTTTATAATACAATCAATATGGATAGGAACATTGATATTGCCGCCCATAGATTGGTTGTTTCCAAATGCAATATGAACTGTTCCAAGAACTTTTTCATCTTCTAAAATACAACCTTTTATTTTAGCTTTTGGATTAGTACCAATTCCAAATTCAGCTACTGCATGAGCGTAATGTCCAACTTTATTTAGCATTTCCTCTAATTGTTTAGCTTGTGCGCCACCTTTGATTTTTGTAGCAAAGCCATTTACAATATCTATTGTTATTGGTTCATCTAACAAACCTATGCCTGCTACAGAACCATCACAAACAAGACGACCATTAGAAACATCTTCTTTTGGAGCAAAATATACTTCGCCAGAAGGAACATTTCCAGAATCTCCAATGTTTTTTAATACACCTGTACTTGAAATGATTTTTCTGCCAGATGCACTAAATGTAGCTTTAGTTCCAGCTTTAGAAGTTAAAGTAATTTCTTTTGTAGCTTTTAAGATTTGCTGCAGCTTCTCATTCATAGAAATTATATCATTAGGATTAGCGGCAAAACATCTTTCCATAATACCAGCATTGATACCCGGCATAGTACCAACACGCACACCATGTTTTGAAGCTCCCATACGCGCTTTTGTATGTGTTAGTGATTTAGCTGTTGCACACATAACAACATCAACAGTTTTCATTAATTCTGCTATTTGTTCAGGTGGTTCTTGACCATTTACTTCACGTTCACGCATTTCAATATAAAAAGCTTCACGTGCAATTTGTAATCCTGCTTCATATAAAGCACGTCCAATATTTTTTGTAGATGCATCTGTGATAACAAGCAGAGTTTCATCTTCTGTTATACACATATAATCTTTTAATGCTAATAAAGCTGCATTTTGTAACTTTGTAGACATGTTACTTCCTTTATTTTTTATTAAAATATATCGATTTCTGAAATGACATTTTCGTAAGACTTAATAAAACACAAATTTACACATTTATATTTTTATAACAAACTTAAATATGCAAAAAATTATATAATAAACACAATAATAAACTCTGATACACACTTAATTGTTTAAAATCTAAGCAAAAAAAATTTATTTATTAAATATTAAAACATTTTTTTGTATATTAATAAGTTTATACTATATATTTTTAGTAAAAGTATTATGAATATATATAATGAAGATAATATATCCACTATTTACAAGAATACATTAGATTTTATAAAAAAGAATATCAATGAAGATGTAAATAAATTAGTTTTTAATAAAAGCAAGATTATAAGCAATACTGATAATATATATATAAATAAAGATAAAAAATTTAATGAAATAGAATTTAATTTTGCTATTGAACAAATATTTATGCGTCAGAAATTTGCAAAAAAATTTCCTAATCTTCACAAAAACTATGATTTTATTTTTACCAATAGAATAAATTGTGAACAGGCATCATCAGAACATACTGCAAATTATAA
>JAFRQN010000058.1 GCA_017428585.1 Bacteroidota bacterium
ATAAAACAAAGAAATTATATATTGGAAATGTTGCTATAGGTGGAGATGCACCTATAAGTATCCAAACTATGACAAAAACTAAAACTGCAAATATTTCTGATACTTTAGCACAAATTAATAAAGCTTATGAAGCAGGAGTAGATATTGTTAGAGTAACAGTTAATAATGAAGAAGCAGCAAATGCGATAAAATACATAGTCAAAGATTCACCTGTTCCAATAGTAGCAGACATTCATTTTAATCATATATTTGCTCTAAAATCTATAGAAGCAGGAGTCGCAAAAGTTCGAATTAATCCTGGAAATATAGGCAATAAAGAAAGAATTGCTGCTGTTTTGAATGCTGCAAATGATAAAAACATCCCTATTAGAATAGGTGTTAATTCTGGTTCATTAGAAAAAGACATTCTTGAAAAATATGGAACACCAACTGCTGATGCACTAGTAGAAAGCGCAATCAGACATATAAATATAGCAAATGATTTTAATTTTGATAATTTAATAATCGCTGTAAAATCCACTTCAGTTCCAACAACAATAGAAGCTTATCGAAAATTAGCAAACTTGACAAATTATCCATTGCATTTAGGTGTAACAGAATCTGGTTCCGTATATTCTGGCCTGATAAAATCCAGTATTGGAATTGGAACATTATTAGCTGAAGGTATAGGAAATACAATTCGTGTTTCACTAACAGGAACACCTGAGCAAGAAGTTGAAGCAGGAATAGAAATATTATCTGCATTAAAATTACGTGAAAAATACATAGAATTAATTTCTTGTCCTACTTGTGGACGTGTAGAAGTTAATTTAATAGAATTATCTCAAAAATTAGAACCTATACTAAAAAAAATAAAGAAAAGATTAACTATAGCTTTAATGGGTTGCATAGTAAATGGCCCTGGCGAAGCAAGAGAGGCTGATTTAGGAATAGCATGTGGAAAAGGAGAAGCATTATTATTTATTAAAGGAACACCTATTCGTAAAATTAAAGAAGAAAATATAATAAAAGAATTACTGACAGAAATAGATAAATTTTAACTTTTATAATCTTTTAGAATCACAAATATGCAAATTGAAGAACATCCTTTTCCATTATTTTTACCAAGTAATGCTAAACTGCTAATGTTAGGAAGTTTCCCAACTAAGAAAGAAAAATGGTCAATGGATTTTTATTATCCAAAT
The DNA here is from genome assembly GCA_017428585.1 of Bacteroidota bacterium. Taxonomy (GTDB): domain Bacteria; phylum Bacteroidota; class Ignavibacteria; order Kapaibacteriales; family UBA2268; genus JAAYTD01. The sequence continues at coordinate 1,185 of JAFRQN010000058.1, forward strand.
ATACAAAACGATATGTGGCGTATATTTGGGTTAATATTTTTTAATAATAAGAATTATTTTTTAAATCAAACATCAACTGCTTTTGATAAAGAAAAAATTATATTTTTTTTAACTAATAAAGGAATTGCTTTAGGAGATGTAGGACAAAAAATTATAAGATTAAAAGATAATGCCTCAGATAAATTTCTATCTATAATAGAACCAATTAAAATAGATCAAGTATTATTGCAATTAAAACAATGTACTACAATAGTATCAACAGGTGAAAAATCTCTAGAAAAATTATTTAATATTTTGAACATAAATAAAAAATTAATTAAACCTGGAAATCATATAATTCATTATATATACAATAAAAACTTAAATATATATCGTATGCCGTCTTCTTCACGAGCTTACCCATTAAACCTAGAAAAAAAATCTATAATTTACAAACAGATGTTTAAAGAACTTAATATGCTTTAATTTTTTATCGTATAATTAAATTTTTCTCCGTTCTTTTTTAATTTTTTTCTAATTTCCGTTGCAGTTACCGAAAAGATTTTATTATTTAGCCATATTTCTTTATTGTCAAAAATTTCATTTATAATTTTTCGTTCAACTTCTGAAATTTTCTCAGGACGATTAGCTATTACAACCTGTACAATTTTTAATATGTTATCATATTCTTTCCATTTATTAAAGTTTAATGCTTGATCTGTACCTATTAAAAAAAATAATTTATAATTTGAATATTTTGAATAAAAATATCGTATAGTATTAATAGAATAAGAAATTTCATTTTCATTATTTATTTCAAAATCACTAATTTCAAACTTTGGATTATATGCTATGGCTTTTTTTATTAAATTAAATCTTTCATTTGAAGAATATAGGACATCTTTATTTTGAATTTTAAAGGGTGATACTTTTGCAGGTATAAAAATACATTTTTCTAAATTGCATTTTTCTAAAAATAATTCAGCAATACCTAAATGCCCATAATGAATTGGATCAAATGTGCCACCAAAAAGGCCTAAATTTTTATCCATAATTTTATAAATTAGTTGATAAAATAAATTAACTTAACAAAAATAAATAAATTTATATAAAAAAACATTAAATAATATTATTTTTAAAAATAATTAAAATCAATTATTAAAAACAAATATATTAATCTTAATATTATGATAAAATCAATTTTTGATTATAACTTTAATAACCAAAAAGTTATAGTACGTGTAGATTTTAATGTTCCTTTAACAGATAATTGTGAAGTATCAGATGATACAAGAATATTAGCTGCTCTTCCAACAATTAACAAAATTATTAATGATGGCGGTATCCCTGTTATTATTTCCCATTTAGGTCGTCCAAAAGGAAAAAGGAACGATAAGTATTCTTTATTACCTGTAGCAAATTACTTAAGAGAAAAATTAAAATTTAATGTAATTTTTGCAAATGATTGTATTGGAACAAAAACATTAGAACAAATAAATGAAGCAAAAAAGGGAGACATTGTATTATTAGAAAATCTAAGATTTTATGAAGAAGAAGAAAAGAATGACGAAAATTTCGCTAAACTTTTATCCAAAAACGGAGATGTCTTTGTAAATGATGCCTTTGGAGCTGCACATAGAGCTCATGCAAGTACAACAGGATTACCTAAATTATTTGACAATAAGAAATTTGTTGGTGCATTAATGTTAAAAGAAATAAACTTCCTTGGCAATGCACTCAAATCACCTAAACGTCCTTTTGTTTCCATTATTGGTGGAGCAAAAATATCTAGTAAAATTGATATTATTAACAATTTATTAGAAAAATGTGATACCATTATTATTGGTGGTGGAATGGCTTTCACTTTTTTTAAAGCTATGGGATTGAACATTGGTAAATCTTTATTAGAAGAAGATAAGATCGATGTTGCCAAACAATTATTAGAAAAAGCAAAATCCAAGAAAGTAAACTTTCTTTTACCTATAGATATTGTTGTTGGATTAGAATTTAAAAACGATACAACAACAAAAGAAGTAGATTTTACAATGATACCTGATGATTATATGGGATTAGACATAGGTCAACAAACAAGGAACTTATTTGCTAAAACTATCAATGAAGCAGGTACTATTATTTGGAATGGCCCTATGGGCGTATTTGAAATGCCAAATTTTGCTTTAGGAACTAAATTTATTGCAGAAGCAATGGCCCAAGCTACAAAGAATGGTACTATAACAATTATAGGTGGCGGTGATTCAGCAGCAGCTGTACATCAATTTAACTTAAACACAGCAATGTCTCATATTTCTACTGGTGGCGGTGCATCATTAGAATTTCTAGAAGGCAAAATATTACCTGGAATTGGAATATTAGAACAATAATAATAAAAATTAAAATTATAATAAAACATATCTAATATGTTTTATTATAATTTTAAATTTAGAAATATGGAAAATATAGAACAAATTATATTATTATTAGAAAAGATACCATTAATTTCTTTACTTATAGTTGCATTTATTGCTACTATATTAGAAAATGTATTTCCACCTACTCCTTCAGATATTTTAATTGTCGCTATAGCTGCAATTATTGGAACACGAGACTTTAATTTTATACCATTACTTATATTATTTGTTGTTTTAGGTTCTACTATAGGATTCTACATTATGTTTGTATTAGGTAATAAATTTGAACATAAAATAATAAATAATAATAAAATGAAATTTATTTCTCATGCCGCAATAGAAAAAATAGAATTATTATTTAAAAAATGGGGAATGTGGTTAGTAATAATAAATAGATTCATCTCTGGTACACGTGCTTTGGTTTCTTTTTTTGCTGGAGCCACTGAACTTCCAAAAATAAAAACTACTATTTTGGCATCGATATCATCATTATTATGGTATGGAATATTATGTATATCAGGAGGTATTTTTGGTAAAGATTGGAAACGATTTTATGAATATATAGAATTATATGATACAATATTAATCGTAATACTAATTTCTATTATTTTACTATTTTCAATTATATTTATTATTAAAAGAAAAAATTATAAAAAAACATAGGATTAAAAATTATATATCAAAATTTATATATTATACATCAGTCCTAAAGAACTATATAAATTATATAATTTATATGGAATTCCTGCAAAATTGGTATTAAGTAAAGAACTTAATGATAAATTTATTTGAAAATTTAGATATAACTTTTTAGTTAAATAAGTATTTATGCCACCTATACATCCCCAATCTAAGTTACGCAATTCATCAGAAAAATCAAATTCACTAAACTCTATATCAGTACGCTCGCCTGTAGGATCGCCAGCACGTATATACCCATTCTTCACTGCACCATAAAAATTACCATCTAAGTTGAAGCTTGCAAAAAATCCTAAAACAAATTCCAAATTATGGTTAATTTTATAAATTCCCTGCAATGGTATTGTTAAATAACTAACATCTAAGTGTGTTTCATTTGTTCCTGTAAAATAACCTTTCGTTAGCAAATTATCTATATTTATTTCAGAATAAAGTTGATAAACAGAAGCCGAAACATCCATTTTCTTATATTCTATTTTTGTACCAGCTGATAAACCTATATTACTATCAGGAAAAACAACAATACTTAATTCTATAAATGGACCTATATTTGGAGACCATGATAAATTAGATAATCTATTAGGTATAGGCATAGGTGTTGATGCACCTAAATTTACACCAGCCTTTAATCTATAATCTATATTATTAAATAAACTATATTCTTCTGCTTTTACATTCAAAATAGTGAATATATAAAAAATAATTACTAATGTTTTAACCAAGAATTTCATTTTTATTTGAAAATTATTTTGACATCATCAATATTTAGTGTACTATTTGGTGCACCACTAAAAATATCACCATATTTACTGGAAGATGCAACAATTGTCATTTGTAAAGGTACATTTTTAGGAATTGGTCTGCTATATTCAAAAGGAATATCTACATAACTATAAAAGCTTTTAGCTTCTTTGCCATTCATTATCGCTTTAGCAATAATTCTATCACTTGTTTGAACATTATATGCATTAAGTGGCTCAATTCCTTCAAACAATATAGCATAAAAAGAGCAAGTATCACTACAATTTTTATCTAGAACACCTTCCTGATTAATATATTCCTCCCCTGGAACATATTTAATCCATCCTGTAAGTCTATCTGGTTCACTCTTACCATCGTAGTGAAATATAGCTCCAAATTGTGGACATTTCAATCTATCTGACATTGCATATATTGTATTAAAATTACCTATAAATATTGATCCTGCCATTAAAGATGGAACAATCTCACTACCAATACCTTTTTGGGATTTTAATTCTGCTGAATATTTACCATTATAAGAATTTGTACTTTTAGATGTAAGATAATACATCTTTAGATAATTTGGAAGGAATTTATTTAAAATGGCAACACCAGCATCTCCACTTGACCAACCTAATGGAACTTCAAAATCTTCATTGTATCCACATGTCCAATTTTCAAAATCTTCTTCCCAGTTAAAATTGGAAAATATTTTAATACTATATTCACGTGTCCAATTTCCATCCTCAGACGTAACCTTGTATATAACCCTATTTCTAAAATCCTGCGGTATATTAGATGAAGGTATGATACTAGCCCCTTTACTTATTGTAATAATTGGAGTTAAGTTTGATAAATCTATATTTGTATCTAAATAAATATTTATCGTAGATGAAGTTACTTTTATATCTTGTATTAAAATATTTTCTACAAAATTAATAGTTAAAATATCAGCTTCCATATTTAATGGATTTCCTTGTTCACAGGAATACAAAAAAAACATAGAAAAAAGAAAAAAGAATTTAACTAATAATTCAGAAAATATATTCATATAACATACAACTTATAATACAAAAAATACAAATACTATCTTAAATTATTTTGAATATATACTCTTTGTATAGGTTCTGAATCAGGTTCTTTATTCCCTAAGTTCAAGCCACTATGTTTAATCAGCAACTCATAACTGAAATTCTTAAATAATTCATTAGTCTGACATATCTCATTAAATATATCTTCTACTGTCCTATAGTTATTGTTATGACATAAAACTGATAATATATACCAGCTTGGCATTATATTAATATTATTTTCTTTTGTACTCCACTTATCATTATAAGACTCAAATTTATCCAATCTACTTTGATTTAATATAGCATATTTTGAAAAATTGAAGGCTGTTCTAATAACAGGTTTAAAATATTGAGCTCTATCTTCACAGTTTACAAATATTCCCTCTTGTTCTGCAAAAGTTGCAACAGGAAAGACAACATTAGCATATTGTAATGCCACATTATTATTACTGCTATGAATTACAAGAAAATCTAGATCTTGTAAAACAGGAATTATTTCATTATAGTATATAAAATCTTCATCTAAAATATAGATAGCTCTTATTTTTTTTGAATGTATTTTTGATATTAATTCATCTGCTGTTATATTATTAATTCCTAATGCTTTAAGACCATTAATATTTGGTCCTCTATCTTTAGTTTTTAAGAAATCATCACCAAATTTTTCATCTAATCTATTTAAATATGCAATATTTTTAGTTTTAAATATATTAACAGCTAATTTTTGCAATAAATAATTAGTTTCTAATGATGCCAAAGATGAAGCTAAAAATAATACTTGATCAACATCATACATTTTTAAGGAAGATTGTACATAAGAAACTGCAGTTTCTAAATCAGTATTATTCCAACCACTATCTTTACGTATCTTTACCTTATCTAATCTATTATTATTAATAAAATCATAGTGATAGATTCGTCCATCATCACACATCCAATTTTTATTTACATATTTATTTTGATAAGGCTCTATTCGCAAAACCTTATTATTTTTGACCCCTACTCTTATATTACATCCTCGAGAACATCCTGGACATATTGTATTATTAAAACTCATTTCCCATACCCTTGCTTTAAATCTAAAATCTTTACTTGTTAAAGCACCTACAGGACAATTATCAATAATATTCATTGAATATGAATTTTGTATCTTTTTATCATCAAATCGATCAACTCGTACTTTGTCTCCACGATTAACAAAGGTTAAAATATCTTCGCCAGCTATCTCTTTAGTAAAACGTATACAACGTCCACAAGAAATACAACGTTCTGCATCATATATTATCTTATCATTCCATTCTATTCTTTTAGGATTCTTATTCTTTTGTTCTTCAAAACGACTAATTCCATTTGAATATCGATAAGTATATTCTTGTAATTTACACTGACCTGCTTCATCACATATAGGACAATCTAAAGGATGATTGATTAATATAAATTCCAAGACAGATTCTTGTGCTTTTATTACCTTCTCTGATTTAGTTCTTATATGCATTCCATCGGCTACTACAGTATTGCATGCTATCTGTAACTTTGGTAAATAATCTATACATAGATTATCATTTTCATCTTTAACATAACTACCATCTGGATTACGTTTAGGATTACCAGTTTCTACAAGACACATTCTACAATTACCTCCGAGAGATAATTCTGGATGCCAACAGAAATGAGGAATATCAATTCCGTTTCTTACAGCAGCACTTATTATTGTTTCGCCAGCTTGTGCCTCTATTTTTTCTCCATCTATATAAATATTAACCATAATACAAAATTCATTATTTACAAAAACAATTAAATTATTTTTTATAATATTACAATTTAGTAATTTACAAAATAACTAAAATATTTCTATTTTTTAAAATTATAATAATATTTTTTATAAAAATTTA
>JAFRQN010000059.1 GCA_017428585.1 Bacteroidota bacterium
CTATATAGTATGCAGCTTTAATATCAACTGCAAAGCTATTTAATGATTTAAGAGAATAATTTTGTTTTATTATCATTATTTATTTTTATTGAATATTGAAAATCTGCTTATATATGTCAAGAGTACAATATTCATCAATAAAGAGTATATTATTGATGGAATCGCAATTATATCATTGTTAAAAATAAAAGGACTGCTTGCTATCGCAATTCCTTGTGCAGCATTTTGCATTCCAACCTCTATAACAATAGTACGTTTTTCTTTGCTGTTAAGCTTAAATATTGTTGATAATAAAAAGCCAGTAGAAATAGCCAATAGTATTAATGCTAAAATACAAATGCCTAAGGTTCCTATTTGTTCTAATATGATTTTATGATGTTGTATATAAAATATAGTGATTAAAAGCAATAGAGCAGGAAAAGAACATTTTTTCAATATCTTTTGTACTTTTTCTACAATTGTTTGTTTTGCCTTTGTCTTAAATATAAATCCTAATAGAATAGGCAGCAGCATTAATACAATATTTTGTAAAAACAATTTTCCTATAGGAAGATGAATGTCTAATGCATTATAATCAATAAACTGCAATGCAATATTCATTACTAATGGAATAGTAAACAATGTGATTATACTGCTTAATGTTGTTAATGTTACAGATAATGCAACATCACCCTTGGCTAACATAGAAAATATGTTTGAAGAACTGCCTCCAGGAGAACATGCTATTAAGACCAATCCAATAAAAAATAATGGTTCTAAGTGAAAAGCTTGTCCTAAAAAAATTGCAATAATTGGAAGTAAAATAAGTTGTCCAATGAGTCCAATTATAACAGGTTTAGGACGGTTTAAAAAAGATTTAAATTCTTTTATATCTAATTCAATACCTAATTCAAACATTAATATTGTAAGAATAGGCAAAACAATAAATATTGTATTCATAAAATTCTGAAAAAATTTATAACATTATAATTTATTAAATACTTAATTTATTTAATGATTCCGATAATTCTTCCCATTTTGTCATTTTTTCTTCTAATGAAGATTTAAGATCATTATATTCTTTTTGCTTTAATGCTGAATTATTAGAAGGATTAGAAAAATAATCAGGTTGAGAAAAAAGTAATTCAATTTCTGAAATTTTGTTTTCTATATTCTCAATTTCATTTTCAATTTTTTCAATTTCTCTTTTAGTTCGTGTTATGTTTCTTTGTTTTTCTTTCTGTGCCTCTCGGTCAATCTGATTTTGTGTTTTTCCAGTATTTTTTTCTTTATTTTCTATTATTTCTTTTCTTTCTAATTCTTGCAATAAAGTAATTTTATTTTTTTCAAGATAGTAGTTGATATCACCTAAATATTCTTTAATATGCTTATTCTTAAATTCAATTGTTTTATTGGTCAAATCCTGAAGAAAATCTCTATCATGAGAAACTACAATCATAGCACCGTTATAATTAAGCAATGCATTTTTTAAGACTTCTTTGGCTTTTATGTCAAGATGATTTGTTGGTTCATCAAATATTAATAAATGTGATGGCTGCAATAACATTTTGCATAAAGCTAAACGTGCTTTTTCACCCCCAGATAATACTTTTACTTTTTTATTTACAGAATCACCGCTAAATAAAAATGCACCTAACAGAGTGCGAATTTTAGGCCTAATATCGCCTACAGCAACTCTGTCGATTGTATCAAGAACAGTAAGTTCACCATCTAATGTATTGGCTTGATGCTGGGCATAATAGCCTATTGTTATATTTGGCCCATATTTTAATACTCCAGAATCATAATCTAATTCTTTTGCCAGTATTTTTGCTAATGTAGTTTTGCCTTCGCCATTTTTGCCTACAAAAGCTATTTTATCACCTCTTTCTATAGCAAAATCTATATTATTTAATACAGAAAGAGAACCATAGCTTTTAGATAATGATTTAGCCTCTAATATTAATTTAGGACTGCGGTCTGGTTCAGGCAGTACAATATTTAATTTTGAAGTATCCTCTTCTTCTATTTCAATTCTTTCTATTTTATCTAATGCTTTGATTCTGGATTGAACACGTGTTGCCAATGTAGCTTTATATCTAAATCTTTCTATATATCGTTCTGTTTCTGATATTTGTTTTTGTTGATTTTTATATTCTGCTAATTGTTGTTCACGCTGGGCTGCTCTTGTTTCTATGAACTTAGAGTAGGGTAGATTCATATCATAAATATGTCCAAGCGATATTTCAATAGTTCTATTAGTAATATAATCTAAAAAGAATTTATCATGTGAAACAATAATAACCGCACCATTATAGTTCTTCAGAAATTGTTCAAACCATTGAATTGACTCAATATCAAGATGATTTGTAGGTTCATCAAGCAAAATGCAATCAGGGCGGGATAACAATATTTTAGCTATCTCTATACGCATTTGCCAGCCGCCGCTAAATTCAGATACATGTCTATAAAAATCGTCGCGGGTAAATCCTAATCCAATTAGAATTTGTTCTATATCTGCTTCTGAGCTGTGTCCGCCTATTAATCTATATCGTTCTTCTGTATCGCTTAGAAATTCTACTAACTGTAAATATTCTTTAGAGGTATAATCTGTTCGAGTAGATAATAATTCACTTATCTCTTTTCGCTTTTGTTCTAATGCTTTTATTTCAACTAATGCACCAGCAGTTTCTTCAAATATAGTTTTATTCGAAGTAGCAACTAATTCTTGAGGCAGATAACCAATTTTATAATTCTTAGAGGTAGTAATAGTACCATTGGCAGACATTATTCCAGTAATAACTTTTAATAAAGTTGATTTGCCTGCACCATTGCGTCCTATTAGTCCTATTTTATCATTAGGTCTTACACTAAATGAAATATTATTAAATAGGTAAGTGCCGCCAAATTGTATTGATAAATCAGAAACTGTTAGCATAAGTTGTAAATAATTC
>JAFRQN010000060.1 GCA_017428585.1 Bacteroidota bacterium
AAGATTTTATTCAAAAGAGTATATTAAATCTTTAATTGATTTATTAAAAAACAATAACTATGATGTTATTCAAATAGAATCTCCTAACATGGGGTATTGCATTCCTTTTATCAGACAATACAGCAAAGCGCCAATTATTGCGCGTACCGCCAATATCGAAAATGAGATTTGGCAGCGAGTTGCTAATGTAGAGAAGAATATATTAAAAAAATATTATTTTAATATATTATCTAAAAGGATGAAGAATTTAGAGTTAGATGTTATTAACAAATCAGATATGTTTTTAGCTGTTACTCAAAAAGATGCTGATTATTTTCTTAGGAATATTGAAAATAAAAATAAACCTTATAAAGTTGTTCCAACTGGTATAAACCGCAGTCAAGTATTTTTTGATTTTGTTAATCATAAAAAAATAGATTTCTTTTTTATAGGCGCTTTAGATTGGATACCTAATCAAGAAGGTCTTAAATGGTTTTTAGATAATATTTGGAATAAATTCTTAAATTATTATAGCGATATTGATTTCCATATTGCAGGCAGATATGCATCTGATAAATTTGAAAATTACTTAAAACAATATCGAAATGTTGTTTTTCATGGTGAAGTCGATGATGCTTATAAATTTATGCGGGAACATTGTATTATGATTGTTCCGCTGCTTTCTGGCAGTGGAATGCGTGTAAAGATTATAGAAGCGATGGCAAATGCTAATCCTGTTATTTCTACTTCCATAGGGGCAGAAGGTATATCTGCCGAAAATAATTCAGAAATAATTATTGCTGATTCACCTGAATTGTTCTGCAATAAAATGTGTGATTTAATCCAGAATGTATATGCTGTTAATAGAATTGCTAAAAATGCTATGGAATTTATAACTAATAATTTTATAAATGAAGAAATAGCATTGGAACTAAATAATTATATAAGAGAAAAGTTTAATAATAAATAATAATAAACATAAAAAAAACCACTCAAAGAGTGGTTTTTATTTTATAAGTTACTTATTTCTTATTACCAGTCATTATCATCATTATTATTGTTTGTGGTATCTTTTGTAACAGTATTTAGTATTTGTTCATAAACTAAAGCGCTGTCTGTTGCTTGAGAATTCATCTTAAAATATTGTTGATATTTTATAAGTCCGATACCATCCTTAAAGTAGAATACATTTGTTCTAACTACTGGGCTTTGAGCTTCCTGCTTGTTTTCAAATGTAAAACGTTTGCAGTCTTTATATCTTTTAATGTTATTGTCTTCTAATTCTGCATCTACTATATAATAACCTGGACATTCATATAAATATTTTTGAGCAGTAGGAATAGCATCATCATTTAATGATTTTCTATCTAATACATAATATCCAGAAGATGTTTCTGTATAAGATATTGGCAATTCGCATTCATCAGATACTGATTCTTTTCCATTGGCATCATTTTTTAAATATGTTCCTATTTTTATTCTATCATTCATGAAGAAATATGCTAAATTATTTTTAGTAATATAACATAGTGCATAATATAAATAAGAAGCATTGCCAGAATTAGTATCGTATGCTCTAACAGGTAAAATCTTTTGGTCGATAATCTCATCATCCAATAAAAGATTTTTTATAAAATTATCTGGTTTTTCTTCTGAACCTAAATTTTTCTTAAATATCCAGCTGTTGCCAAGTTTTAATGGTATTAAAGCATTATTAGCATCACCTCTTATATATAAATCTAAACTATCATAATTACTTGGTGTAATAGTATTTTTATTATCATCATCGCAGGATACAAGAACTACTGATGCAAGCAATAATATAAGAAAGAAATATTTGGTTTTCATTTTATAATTCCTAATTACTATTCTAATTATATGTTATATTAATTCTTAATTTCACAAAAATACTAAAAAAAAATAAAATAAAGTAATATATTTATAAAATATTATAAAATGTTAATACTTTTTATATTAATATTAAAAAATTACTCAAAAAATAATTATAATTTCGTATTTTTATATTCTATACTTAGACATATTTTAGTCTATAATTTGTATTAATAGTGCTGTAGTAATTTTTGGTGTATTTATTGTGTTAACTCGATTAATAATACATGATTTTGTTATAATAGATAGTATTGATATCAATTTTAACAATGGATTAAATATAATAATTGGCGAGACAGGTTCTGGCAAATCTATTATGTTTGATGCCA
>JAFRQN010000061.1 GCA_017428585.1 Bacteroidota bacterium
AAATGAAAAAATAAGCAGAAAAATTGCAGAATCTGAACAAAAGAAGATTCCATTTGCATTGATTATAGGACAAAAAGAAGTAGATAATAATTCTGTTTCAGTTAGACAGCATACAAAAGGCGATATCGGAATAAAGACACAAGATGAAATAATTAACATATTTACAGAGTTAAAACTTAATTATAAATAGTAACTTTATAATAAGAGAAAATTGTTTATGAATGATAAAATTTTATATGAAGGCATTACTTATGATGATGTCTTGTTAATACCGAGATATTCACAGGTTCTACCTCGTGAAACATCATTGACAACAAAATTAACTCAAAAAATAAAGCTTAATATACCAGTTATTTCAGCTGCAATGGATACCGTTACAGAATCCCAAATGGCAATAGCTCTTGCTCGTGAAGGATGTATGGGCGTTATTCATAAAAATATGACAATAGAACAGCAGGCAGTCTGTGTCGATAGGGTAAAACGCAGCGAAAGCGGAATGATTAATAAACCAATAACATTAAAGGCTTCAAATACTGTTGCCGATGCTGTTGAGTTTATGCATAGATTCAGTATTTCTGGCATTCCTATCGTAGATGATGAAAATCATCTTGTCGGCATTGTTACAAATCGTGATTTGAGATTTAAACCAGATCCAAGTCAGAAAATTACTGACATGATGACAAAAGAGAATTTGATAACTGTTCCTGTTGGCACAACTTTAGAGGAAGCAGAAGAAATACTGAAACAATATAAAATAGAAAAACTTCCTGTTATAGATGATAATTATGTTCTTCGTGGATTGATTACATTTAAGGACATACAAAAGAAGAAGCAATATCCAAATGCTGCAAAAGATGAATTTGGCCGCTTATTGGTTGGAGCTGCTGTAGGTGTTGCATATAATACCATGGAGAGAGTGGATAGACTGGTAGAGGCAGGAGTAGATGTGGTGTTTGTAGATACCGCTCATGGACATAACCAAAAAGTTATAGATACTCTTAAAGAAATCAAAAAACGTTATCCTGATCTTCAGGTTGTTGCAGGAAATATAGCAACAGCTGAGGCTGCAGAAGCATTGATTGCTGCAGGCGCTGACAGCGTGAAAGTAGGTATTGGTCCTGGATCAATTTGTACTACTCGAATTATTGCTGGAGTAGGCGTTCCACAATTAACAGCTGTTATGCAGGTTGCTGAAGTTGCTTCTAAATATAATATACCAGTTATTGCAGATGGCGGTATTAAGCAAACAGGCGATGTTGCAAAAGCAATAGCTGCTGGCGCAGATGTAGTTATGATAGGAAATCTTTTTGCAGGACACGAAGAAAGTCCAGGTGAAAAAATTATTTTTGAAGGTCGTGCATATAAAATCTATAGAGGCATGGGATCATTGGGAGCTATGAAAAATGGTTCAGCCGATAGGTACTTCCAAGATGTAGAAGCTGAAATAACTAAATATGTTCCAGAAGGAATCGAAGGACGTATTCCTTATAAAGGCAATGTATGCGACACAGTATATCAAATTGTAGGTGGATTGCGTTCTGCAATGGGTTATTGCGGTTGCGCTAATATAGATGCTATGAAAAAAGAAGTACGATTCACCCGTATAACAAACGCAGGATTAATGGAATCACATCCTCATAACATAAATATAACAAAGGAATCACCTAATTATTTTGCAAAATAAAAATTGAGTTAAATATGGCAAAGAAAACACAAAAAAAAGAAGTGGAAAAAGTTGAAGAAGTTAAAAAGAACTTTCCTCCTATAATAGCAAGACGTTTTGAGCAGGTTCGCTATAACATGAATGATAATAAAGTAGAGGCTGCTTGGGTAACTCATTTGCCTAATATACGTTATCTTACTAATTTTTCTGGATCTGCTGCAACATTGCTTATTCTTCAAGACAAAGTTCATTTCTTTACAGATGACAGATATGAAGAACAAGTAAAATTAGAATTATTTGATATTCCGAACTTAGAAGTACATATTACACGTGATCCAATTGCTTTATGTTTAGAAAATGATTTTGCACGCGGTGTTGCTAAAATAGGTATTGAGGCAGAATATATTACTTATGATGCAGGTATGAAATTAAGATCTGTATTTATGTCAAATACTCCTAAAATAAAGACTGTACCTATCGTAAGCCTTGTTGAAAAATATACACAGCCAAAATCTGAAGAAGAACTTTCATATATTCAAAAAGCTTGTAATATTGCAGAAGCCGCTTTTGAAAAACTTATTAACGAAGTAATAAAGCCAGGTATTACAGAAATAGATTTAGCTATTGAATTGGAGTACATCTGCCGCAAATTAGGTTCTTCAGGACCAGCGTTTGATACGATAGTAGTAACAGGCAGCAGAGGCGCCATTGTGCATGGACAGCCAAGCAAAGCAAAAATAAAAAAGAATGATATATTATTAATGGATTTTGGATGCCGTGTTAACGGATTCTGTTCCGACATAACAAGAACTGTATGTGTTGGAAAACCAACAAAAGAACAAATAAAAAATTATAAATTATTATACAATGCCATGTCAAAAGCTATTAGCGAAGTAAGACCAGGAATGAAAGGCGATTACCTTGACAGTATAGCAAGATCAATGATAGAAGAAGCTGGATATGGCGATAATTTCCAACATTCTTTAGGACATGGATTAGGACTTGTATGTCATGAAAATCCATGTATATCTTTTAGATTAAAAGATCAAATCGTACCAGATGATGTTGTTCTTGCAATAGAACCAGGAATTTATCTTCCAGGTAAATATGGTATGAGAGTAGAAGATAATGTATTTGTTACTAAAACAAAACCAATAAAACTAACAAATGCGCCAGAAGAACTTATTTGTTTGTAATAATTGACAATATAGTATAGAATCCTTTTATTATAGATAAAAAAATATTTATTTAAATGAATAGTTTCTCCTGCAAAAGAGAAACTATTTTTTTTTACTAAAAATATTTGTATATTTGTAGAAATAAAAAGAATAGATTTTTATTTGTTTTATTTAGTATATCATTTAGCATGGTATACGTCTCCTCATTTAAATTGATAGTAAACAATTGAACTTACTTATGAATAGTTTCTCCTGCAAAAGAGAAACTATTTTTTTTTTACTAAAAATATTTGTATATTTGTAGAAATAAAAGAATAGATTTTTATTTGTTTTATTTAGTATATCATTTAGCATGGTATACATCTCCTTATTTAAATGAATAGTAAAAAATTTAATTTACTTATGAATAGTTTCTCCTGTAAAGGAGGAACTATTTTTTTATAAATCAAAATACTGTATTTTGACAAATTTTTTGTATATTTGTAAATGAAATAAAGGATTATTTTTTCATAGTTTTTTTATATC
>JAFRQN010000062.1 GCA_017428585.1 Bacteroidota bacterium
AAAATATAAAAGGAAATAATTATTAAAAATAGAGGATAGAAAATGCAGAAAAAATTTTTAACAACTGTATTATTTTCATGTTTATTATGTTTGTTAGGTGTATATAATTGCAAAGCAGCAGCTGTGATATCAGCTCCAACAGAGGAAGCATGTTTATCATCTGATTCTGTAGCCATTTCTTGGTCAAATTCGGATCCAGATGTTAAGAAATATGAACTGCTTGTATATCAAAGCAAATCATTAGATATTCCATTTGAATTATATATACAAGAAGATTTTGACAGCACTGTTACAAGTACGGTTTATCCAATGATGCCTTCATGCATTTATGAATGCTGTGTGGTTACTCATTATATTGATTCTACAGGAAAAGCAGCTGATACATCAGAAATTAGAGCATTTGGCACAAATCTGCCAAGCGATTTAACTGTAGATTTTTCAGATTTTGCTTCAGGCGGAGTATTCTATTCAACAGATAATTATA
Organism: Bacteroidota bacterium; assembly: GCA_017428585.1. Lineage (GTDB taxonomy): Bacteria > Bacteroidota > Ignavibacteria > Kapaibacteriales > UBA2268 > JAAYTD01. The sequence continues at coordinate 485 of JAFRQN010000062.1, forward strand.
CTGATAGTACAAGTACTGTATATGGAAATTATAATTATAGATGGGATTATTCTCCAGTAGATACTGCCGTTGGCGATATGTATTTAATAATGACATTTTATAATACAGAATCAGGCGATTCTATAAAAGCCGCTTCTATATTGTCTGAAAAAGAAGATAATATTTATTTAGAGTGTGATGTAGAGTATTTATTAAAAATGGAACTTCAACCTCTAAGTGAATTATGTCCAGCAATAGAGATGACAGCTGATTCTGTTGACAGCATTAAAGTTATTATAAGACAATCAGTAGAGATACCAGAATTTGCTGAAACTTCGCTTCCTGATAGTTCTACTTGTGTGCCAGTCAATACAGAATTAAGCTGGAGTCCAATAACAGGCGATTCTGTTGCATATTATGTTGAAATATCAAAATCAAAAGAGTTTAATGAAATTACGCAAATTATATATTCAGAAACAACAGAAACAGGTGAATTTATAGGTGAAAATCAAACTACATATTATTGGCGTATATATGCTGTTGATTATTTAAAAGACAGCAGATCCGATTATAGTGCGGTTCGTTCATTTACTACAATGATAGCAGAACCAGGATTATATGCTCCAGACAATAATGCAACAGGATTAGAAATATTTGAAAATGATGCATGTCTAAGAGATAAAACTGTAAAATTAGTATTTACTAATTCTAATGATACTACATTTGAATATAGTTATAGAGTACAAGCTGCAACAACTCCAGATTTTTCTGATACTACAATGCTTGTAGATATCAATACTCCTTATAAATACTATTATTTAAGTGTTGATACGCTCTTTAATACAACAGTATTCTGGAGAGTACGTATTAATCAAGCAGGTGATACTTTATGTCCTTCACAATGGAGCAAAATAGGTCAATTTGTAACTCCTTACAGTGGTCCTGTTGTTGTTTCATCAGATAGTATGTATTGTGTATCTCCAAGCGAAACTGTTTTGGAATGGCTCGACAATCAAGAATCAAAAGACTATATATTGCAAATATCAATAACTAATGAATTTGTAGCAAGTGTTACAACTACTGTTAAATTAAGCGATACTACATTTAATTTAGCAGCTATAGAAAGCGATTTAAAACCTGCAAAGGTTTATTATTGGCGTGTAAAATATGCTGATTCATCAATAGATAGTTATTATTCTAAATTATGTATATTCAAAACTAAAATTGCGCCTCCTGAATTGTTAACTCCTCAAGATGCTGCAACAGGTCTTACTGATGTAATAAATCTTACTTGGAGTGCAACAGAGAAAGCAAAATATAATTTGCAGATTTCGCATGATGAAAACTTTAATGAAATATTGCTGGATACAGTATTAACTGAAGCAAAATACGATTTAGAAGATTTTCAAGGCGATGCAGTTTATTTCTGGAGAGTATCAACTATTATAACTGAAACAAATGGCGAAGATTGTGCAAGCGATTTCGCAACAAGATTTAAATTTATTACTCATCCTGAATTATTGCCTCAAACTGTTTTATTAGCTCCAAAAAATAATACTGAATTAGATAATACTACAGTTAATCTTGCATGGGAATCAGTAGAAGGTGCTGCATATTATGAATTGCAAATAGCGACAGATACTACATTTACACGTTTAACAGAACATTTAGTAAAATTAGTTGATACAACATTTACTAAATATTCATTAAAGGAAGTTCAAACATATTATTGGCGCGTAAGAGCAACAACAGATAGAACTGTCGGTATATGGTCTCGCTGCTTTAAGTTTACTACAGGTTTGGAAGTTCCAACAGTTCCAAGATTAAGAGAACCTGCAGCATTTGTTAGAGTGCCAGTTAAGCCAACATTCATTTGGGATAAATCTATGTATGCTAATTCATATATATTAGAATATGCAAATGATCATGAATTTACTCAAAACTTGGTTACTATACATAACATTAAAGACACAACTTATACATTAGATGAAGCTCTTGACAACTACACAATGTATTATTGGCGTGTAAGAGCAATTAATGATACTACAATAGATAATACATCATATTCTACAAGCAGTGAATGGAGCGAGCCTTGGAACTTTAGAACAATAAAAGCTGTTCCTGATGGTATTGTAGAATTAGTAAGTCCTGAAAATAACAGCACTGGCTTAAAATGGGATAGAATTTTCTTAAAATGGAATCCTTTAGAAAATGTTGAATACTACAGAGTACAAGTTTCTGAATCAAGAGATTTTGAGGATTTTGTAATTCATGCTTCTAAAGTATATCAATCTGAATACTCAACATTAAGTTATTTAGATACTAATAAGACTTATTATTGGAGAGTACTCGGCGAAAATGAAGCTGGCGCTACTGACTGGTCAGATATATGGTGTTTCTCAACTTCTGAATTATTATCTATATACAATGCAAACTTATTTGAAGGTCTTGAATTATCTCCAAATCCAGCTTGCATCAATGTAAATATTAAGTTCAACGCTTTGCGCAATATGAAAGCTGAATTGCATATAGTTAATGCAGAAGGTATAGAAACTGCAGTTATAAATGGAAATTATTCCGAAGGAATCAATAATGTAAATATTAATGTATCTGCATTTAACAGCGGAAGCTATATTTGCTATATTGTTTCAGAAGGAAAGCTTATTGCAGCAACACAATTTGTTGTTGTAAAATAAAAGGATTACCATATCCTTTTATCCTCCTTTTAATTTTATAAAAAATAATTTGAGAGCAGCTGAAAAGCTGCTCTTTTTTATATATTTACAACAAGTGAATAATAAATAGGGAAGTCTTAATATGTTAAAAATATATTCATATTATATCTCTATAGAATATGATATTATTATCGTATATATATAAAAAAACAATAAAGATGATATAATCATGCTTTATTGTATTTATTATTAGTTTAATTAATACTGTTTTTATTTGGTTAATGCTATTCTTGCACCTACTTTTGTACTTTTACGTGTACCATTTCGAAAATCATATTCATTATAACTATCATAATAAATACCTCGACTTGTAATATGGTAGCAAGTTAGAGAATCAACACGCCCTCGTATAACATGAGCACCAAAACCATCGTTTACAATATCATCCATTGAAATAAAAACAGGATCTATTAATAATTCATCTGAATATTTATTACCACCTGAATCAAAGCATAATTCGCCCACGTTACCTGTCATATCGTAAATACCTAATTCATTAGGTTGTTTTATCGCTACAGGATATGTTGTTTTGGAACCATAATTACATACATCAAAAACATTATTGCTTCCGCTGTATGTTTTATAAGTTGTTTTATTCCCACCACGAGCTGCATATTCCCATTCTGCTTCTGTTGGTAAGCGGAAACCTTTTGCTTTATCATATACGTATACTTGAATAACATTATCTCTTTTAGCTTCTAAATTACCCCATTCATCTGGATCATGTCCAGAGGCAACTATAGAATAAACTGGTTCCATTCCAAGTTTTATACTTAATCTGTTGCAAAATACTATCATACTTATCCAAGATACTCCTTCTACTGGTCTATTAAAATCATCATCATGTGTACCATAACCATCTACTGAATAGAAACTTGGAGTTGCACTAAAACCATTTTTATTGCCCTCCATAACTGCCTTATATAAGCCTTGAGTAACTTCTGTTTCACCTATATAGTAATCTTTTGTAAGTACAACCTCATGTTTTGGAGTATCAAAAAGATTAATATCAACAAATATACCATTATATGTATAACAAGTGTCTTCATAAGTAATGTCTTTCTTATCTTCACCCATTATAAAACTTCCATTTTCAACATATTTCATATTAAATTTTATTCCATCTACGTCAAAAATTAAATCATCAGCATTATCTATAATAGTATTTGTATTATCTTGACAACTATATAAAAATAAAACAGCTATAAATGTAGTAATATAACATAATAATTTTTTGTTTTTCATAATTTGCCTCCATTATTTAATATCTATCTTCTAAAACTAAACGCAAGCCATTTTTGGTTCCAAAAAAATCGTCTCTATACGTCGTCGTCTTTCTCACTGCTTTCGCAGGAAATCGCTTAAATACAGTACAATCTTGTTCTTCTGAATCTATACAACCTCCACGCAGGCAAAGTGGATAAATACCATCTATCATTATTTCTAATGGATCTACTTCAGAAGAACCGTCTGATATAATAAATTTTCCCAGACACCATTCTGCCACATTTCCACTCATATCATATATACCTAATTCATTAGGTTGTTTTTGAGCAACCTCCTGTATTAAGACAGAATGATTGTTAGTTTTATACCAACCTACTTCATCTAAATTACTGCTTCCTGAATAACGATGGAAGAAACCATTTGATTTATGACCGCCTTTGGCTGCATATTCCCATTCTGCTTCTGTCGGCAAACGAAATTTTAAGCCTGTTTTTTTATTTAATTGTTCTATAAATTCATTCGCTTTATAATAATTAATTGAATTTACTGGATTTTGATAACTTCCTAAATAATAACTTGGATTATTATCTTTGCCCATTATGGCTTCCCATAATGCATGGGTAACCTCCGTCTCACCTATCCAATAACTTTTTGTTAATGTAACTTGATGTACTGTTGAATGCTTGTCTGCATATTTATCATAATTTATTCCGTTAGTATCTGATGATTGGGCTCCCATAAAAAATGTACCTGCATCTACATATTTTAGCCTAAATTTTACATCTCCAACTTTTATTTCTCTTGTATC
>JAFRQN010000063.1 GCA_017428585.1 Bacteroidota bacterium
AGCACCTATATATGGACGAATATATTTAAAATCGTCGTATGCTAAAACAAGATCCAAAAATTCTCTACTATATACAAATGGTTCTTGTATAAATTCATTTTCATCATTAGTATATCCATCAATCAAATGCGAAGAAATATGTGCTGCTCTTAAACGAGAAGATAGTTTTGTATCCCACAAACTAAATTTACTGCACCAATTTACTCCAAAAAAATAATCTGCCGTTTCCACAGGAAACTTCATTCTGCCAACTGAACGCAGTCTTGATAATATAAAAAAGTCTGCTCCTATTGAATTTTGTATATTTGTATCAGATGAATTAAATCTGTAAATATCTAAAGAATGACCAATATCAAGCCTTAATTTTTCGTCATTTATTTCATATAATGCACCAACTCTTGACTCTAATACATTTGCTTCAAGCGGTTTAAACAATAAACTTGACAAATTTTCAGATCTTAGTTGAACAGAACCTGCATTAAATAAGACCACAATACAGAGAAATAAACACAACAATCTCTTTCCTTTGAAAAATAAATTGTTTTTACCACAAAGATTATAGTTATTCAGCATTTTACTATTCATCAAATTTATCGTTAATAGGTGTTTCTATTGTTATTAATACAGTTCTACAATAAAATCTGCATTCTGGTAAATTTGTTTTATAAAGTATTTCGGATTCACCCACACCAACAACCTCAGCATTAGGAATTTGCAGTCTTTTTGCAACAGCTTTGGCTCTTGCCAAAGCAAGTTTATTATTTACTAAACTATCACCTATTGCATCACTGTAACCTGAAATAGTAACTTTAGAATTTGGTCTTATTTTCTTTTTTACATAATCAACAGTCTGCTTATGCTCTGAACCTAATTTAGAAGATCCAAAAGCAAATAATATTAAGCTGTATTGTTCATATTCAGTATCTTTATGATTCTCATTACGTTTAGAATCTACTGTAATTCTATTGATACTAATTTTCTTATTTTTAGAACTTGCTGATTGACCTATTTTATCATTAACAGTCAACAAATATGTTAATTCATTATCAGCTTTTTTCATTAAATTATTATAGCTTGCTGAATCTTCATTATTAATGTTCCAGCCTATAAAGCTTGGTAAATCGCCTTCACCTTTCCAAGAATTTACAATTTCATTATTTTGTTTCTTTACTACAAGTTCCCAATCTTTTACAGAAAATGTGCTTGAAACATTTGGTACAAAATTAATATCAACATTATTAATAACCTTCAATGTATCAAAAGTTAAAATAGATTCTGTGATTTGAGAGTCAGAAGTAATAATTTCTACTCTTCTATTTTCGTCTATACCATCACCATCTATAGTTTTTGTAAATTCCTTTGGTAGATTTCGAGCAGAAACTTTTATTCTATCTTCATTTATTTTCCATACATCAACAAGATAATTTTTTATAGATACTGCACGAGCTTCTGATAAATCTAAATTACCTTTTTCTTCTTCTGTTGTATTATCATTATTACCGATTAATTCTATTTTAGTATTAGGATTCATTCTCAATCGGCTTCCGATAATATTCAATATATTATGATATGTCTCAATAACACCTGCTTCACGCAAATCTCTAATATCAAATTCATCAGCTTGAGCTCTATTTAATAATTTATAACGTTTTGGAATTTCAAAATCATTTTCATCAAAGAAAACATAACTTAATAATGGTTTTAGATTTACATACGTAAAATCTTCCATTACAATATTAAGATTCTCTGAATAATTACCATTATTATCTACTTTATAAGCATTTACATCTACGATAAATGTTTTTTCATCTTCAGGAAACGACAACTCTGGAAGTATAGGCAATAATGGTTCTGCAGGCGGTGGAGGCGGAGGCGGAGGTGTAGTATATTTTACCGATGCTCCCATTG
>JAFRQN010000064.1 GCA_017428585.1 Bacteroidota bacterium
ATCATACAGATCAGTATGAACTGCCCCTGGAATAGTTAATAATTCTTTATTTGACATATATTTAGAATCTTTTATCATATTAGCATAAGCATCCTTGCTAAAATAATATGAATGTGCTTTTTCACCATGTATAATCAAAACAGCACTTCTTATTTCATTGCTGTATTGCAAAATTGGTTGATTAATAAAAGACATACAGCCGATTGTATTCCAACCTTCATTGGAATTTAAGCTTCTTGAATGATATCCTCTTTCTGTTTTATAATAATCATAATAATCTTTTACAAAAAATGGTGCATCTTCAGGAAGAGGATCCACTACGCCTCCTGCTCTTTTATAGAATCCATTTTTGCAGTCTTCTATTCTTTGTTTATTTAATGCCACTTTCATATTATATCTCGCTTCTTCATTATTATCTGCATCAAAATAACCATTTGCATTCACTCTTGTCATATCATACATAGTAGAAGTTACTGTAGCTTTTATTCTTGTATCAAGTGCAGCCGCATTTATTGCCATTCCTCCCCAGCCGCAAATACCCAATATACCTATTTTTTCAGGATCAACATTATCCTGTAGAGACAAATAATCTACTGCAGCTTGAAAATCTTCTGTATTAATATCAGGACTTGCCATATATCTTGGAGAACCTGAAGACTCTCCTGTATATGAAGGATCAAAAGCAATAGTTAAAAATCCTCTTTCTGCTAAAGTTTGAGCATATAATCCTGATGATTGTTCTTTTACAGCACCAAAAGGTCCTGATACTGCAATAGCAGATAATTTTCCTGTATATGATTTAGGTTCGTATAAATCTGCAGCTAAAGTAATTCCATACCTATTTTTGAAAGTTACTTTTCGATGATTTACTTTATCACTTTTTGGGAATGTTTTATCCCATTCTTCTACCAAAGTTAATTGCTCTTCAGTATTTTTCATTTCTGTATTTTTCATTTCTTCTTTTAAGTTATTATTAGTACAATTAAAACAAATAAATCCAAGTAAGCAAAAAGCTATTATTCTTGTTATTTTCATGTGATTAAATCCTCCAATTGTTTATTAGAATAAATTTGATCAATTTTTATTTTGATATAGAATATTATATAGGCACTTTTAAAATTATAATATCATCAAATATTTCATCTTGCTTTATAAATACAATTCCATTTTTTATCAAATCCAATAGAGCTAAAAAAGTAACTACAATATTTAATTTATTTGCATCTTTTGTTAATTCTCTAAAAGAAATTCTTTTATATTGTTTTAAGCTATCTTTTATCAAATTGCGTTTATCTTCAATATTTACAGCTTCTATTTCAACTACATGAACATGTTCATCCTTTGCTAATTGTCTCTGCAGGACTTTTGCAAAAGATTTTAAAATATCGAATAGGGTTGCATTTTTATATACATTGTCAAAATTAGCTTGTTGATATTCTGCCGTAAAATTGCCTCTTCCAAACATATATTGTTTTACTTTTAAGTTCTCATTTAATTTTTTTGCAGCATCCTTAAATTGCAAGTATTCCAATATATTTTGAACTAATTGTTCTCTTGGATCTTCCACTTCGCTGCCATCTTCTGATACTGGACGTGGCAGAAGCATTTGAGTTTTTATATACATTAAATTAGCAGCCATAACTATAAATTCACCTGCAACTTCTAAATCAAATTTTTTCATTAATTTAATATAATTCAAAAACTCATCAGCAATTTTTGCTATTGGAATATCATATATATTTAACTCATCGCGTTTAATAAAATACAATAGCAGCTCAAATGGACCTTGAAAATTTGGCAGAACAATTTTATACATAAACTATCAATTATTAATATTAGTTCTTATTTCCTTTTGCTTCAATTATACATTCTACTAATTCTGGTAAAACATTTGCAGAAGTTCCTTTAAGAACATAATCAGCATTATCCGAAAAAGATGTTTCTCTTGGATTTATCTCTATAACAACTGCACCATAATTTTTTGCAAGATATGGAAGACTTGCTGCTGGATATACTTCTGACGAAGTACCTATTGTAAAAAATACTTGACAAGAACAAGTTGCTTTTTCTGCACCCATAATAGCTTTTGCTGGCAGTTGCTCTCCAAACCAAACTACTGATGGTCTAATTTTGCCGCCGCAAACAGGACATTTAGGTAATTCTTTATTATCAGTATTTATCTCTTCAGTATAAGGAGTATGACAATTCAAACAATGATTTTCTACTATATTGCCATGCAGTTCAAATACATTCTTAGAACCAGCTGCTTGATGCAGTCTATCTATATTTTGAGTAATTAATGCAAAATTTTTATATAAAGTCTCCATTTTTGCCAAAGCAATATGTCCAGCATTTGGTTTTGCAGAAGCAATAACTTTTCTTCTTTCATTGTACCAATTCCATACAGTCTCTGGATTTTTCATAAATCCCTCTATGCTTGCTAATTCATCTGGATTTAATTTTGCCCATAAACCATCTGGATCTCTAAATGTCTTTATTCCACTTTCTGCTGATACACCAGCGCCTGTAAGCACTGCAACATTTTCTGCTTCAGCTAATTTTTCTATAAGATTTTTATCAAAATTCATTTCCTTTATTCTCCTAAATTTATAAAAACAATGTTATTCAAAACAATATATATTTTAAATATAATGTTAACACATTTAGTTAAATATAATTATTCTAACAAAAAATTCTATATTTTTTAAAATAATATTATTAAATTGCAATTTATAACAAATATAAAAATAAAATAAGAATTAAAAAAATGAAAAAATTAGCATTGTTTTTATTGTTATTTGGTTCACTTGCAGCTTGTTCTTCTAATGAGACAAACGAATCAAAATTTTATGATACTTATAAAGAAATAATTATAATTCGCAATAATAATTCTGATCCAAAAATTGCAAATAAATTAGTGAAAGAAAAAATTAAAGAAAATGGATATACTGATAAATCTTTTAAGGATGAATTTATTAGATTGTCAGAATCTCAACCTAACGTATTTGCAAGAAAAATAGACTCAATTAGAGCTATTGCTTCTGGAAGATAAACATTACATTATTTTTATCTTATCATAATTTAAATAATAATAAATACTATACTCTTAATAAAATTAGAAATATGAATAAAAATAAAAATTTATCAATTGTTATTGGTGTAGTATCTATTTTACTCACTTTGGTTATTGCAAATGATGTAGTTGTGCATATAAAAACAAAGCATGATATGCAGGATTATAAAAATTATATTATACTGGATAATTTAACATCTCGTGTTATACCTCCAGAAAAACTATATAATCAATATAAAGCAATACAAAGAGAATATAAAATCAAAGTTGAGGATAAATTTATAGAAGAAAAGGTTGAGGAAGCAAAGCTGATAGAAAAAAATTTTAACAAGAAATATACAAAAGAAGAAATTAAAAGAATAAAAGCAATAGAAAAAAGACTAGCAAGATTTCCTTTAAGTTTTAAGCGTATCCAAGATCCTATAAATGAGTTTTTGCTTGATCCAGATCCTGATGCTCACAAGGAAAAGAAACGTTATATTGATAATTTATTAAAAGAGCAATGATAGAAATAGTTAATGCAGATGACAGCCGCATATCATATTATCGCAGTCTAAAATTTACTCCTGTACTGCATACTGAAAATAATCTTTTTATAGCAGAAGGACGTCGTGTTGTAGAAAAATTATTAAAAAGCAATTTAGAAATCGTTTCTTTTTTTGCTACGGATGAATTTTATGATATTTATTCATCTTTGATTAAAGAGCATAATATTCCAGAAGACCAACAATTTATAACATCAAAATCTTTGATGAAAGAAATTGTTGGATTTAAAATCCATACAGGAATAATGGCTATGGCTAAAAAGCCTGCTTTTGTACCATTAACTGATTTATCAGATACTATTGCAGCGGTGGATAATGTTGTTGATGCTGAAAATATAGGATCGATTATTCGTAATACAGCAGCCTTTAATTATGATTCTTTTTTATTTTCTAATAGTTCTGCAAGTCCTTATTTAAGACGTTCAGTCCGTGTATCTATGGGAACAATATTTAATATAAAAGTTTCATATACAACAGATTTTATACAGACTCTTAAAGAATTGCAGTCAAGTGGTTATACGATAATATCAGCAGAAATTAACAATAATTCAATAAATGTATATGATTACAAGTTTCCAAAGAAAAAAGTAATCATATTTGGAAATGAAGCAAATGGTATAAATCAGGAAGTATTAAATATTTCAGATGCGGTACTGCATATCCCTATTAATGAAAATGTACCGTCAATAAATGTTGCGGCAACAAGTGCTGTTTTTCTTAATCTGCTTCAACACAACATTTAATATTTAACAATATATATTTATTTCAAATGTGTACTATAAATGATTTTATGCAAATGGCAATAGAAGAAGCTAAATTATCGCTTATAAGCGATGATATTCCTATTGGTGCTATTATAGTACATAACAAAAAAATAATAGCAAAAGCACATAATCAAGTACAAAAACTAAATAATCCTTTAGCACACGCTGAAATCGATGCTATAAATCAAGCGATAGATTATTTAGGTGATAAATATTTATATAACTGTCAAATGTATGTAAATTTAGAGCCTTGTCCTATGTGTGCAGGCGCTATTGTACTGGCAAGGATTGGTGGACTGTATATAGGTACAGAAAGTACTAAAATGGGAGCTTGCGGCAGCATTTTCAACATAGTGCAGGAAGAAAAATTAAATCACTATACTGAAGTGTATTTTGGTA
>JAFRQN010000010.1 GCA_017428585.1 Bacteroidota bacterium
CCCATTAAGGCTCTATTTGCATCATCATGTTCCAAGAATGGTATTAAAGCTGCAGCAGCACTTGTTATATGGTCTGTTGAAACATCCATATATTGAATATCTTCAGGAGAAACAACAATAAAGTTGCCTTGATGTCGAACTTTTATTTTATTACCTATTAGTTTCCCATTCTCATCTATAGGTGTTGATGCTGGACAAGTAATATAATTATCTTCTTCTTCAGCTGTCATATATACTATTTCATCGGTAACATGACAATCGACAATTTTTCTATAAGCAGTTTCAATAAATCCTAATTCATTAATTCTTGCATGTAAAGCTAAAGATGAAATAAGACCAATATTTGGACCTTCTGGAGTTTCTATAGGACATAAACGACCATAATGAGTATAATGAACGTCACGAACTTCAAATCCTGCTCTTTCTCTTGTCAAACCACCAGGACCTAACGCAGATGTTCTTCTTTTGTGTGTAAGTTCTGATAAAGGATTGGTTTGATCCATAAATTGAGATAATTGATTAGTTCCAAAGAATTGGTTTATAACAGAACTAATTGTTCGTGCATTTACTAAATCTGTTGGAGTGGTATTTGCATCATCTTTAGTTCCTAAACGTTCTTTTATTGTACGTGTCATACGTGCTAAACCAATATTGATTTGAGCTGATAATTGTTCTCCAACAGTACGTATACGACGATTTCCTAAATGATCTATATCATCACCAGTTAGTTTTTCTGCATGTAATTTAATAAGATGCTTTATTACTGCTACTATATCAGGAATAGTTAATGTAGTAACAGTTGGAATAGCAACTCCCATTTCTTCAAAAATATCAGCTAATCTTTCGTTTATTCTATGACGACCAACTACTCCTAAATCATATTTTTTAGAATTGAAGAATAATTTTTCCAGTAAATTCCAAGCTGTTTCCATATCAGGAGCTTCACTTGTTCTTAACTGTCTATACACCATTTCAAGAGCTTCCATTCTATTACGAGTAACGTCTTTTGAAATTGTTTTAGCAATAATAGGTTCTTCTGTTGGATCCTTATATTTAAATAACTTCAAAGGAGGAATTTCTGTTCCCTTGAATGTATTTAGCAATTCTTCAGTGATAATCATATCACGATTTGCTATAATTTCACCAGTTGATAAATCTACTATATCTGCTGCTAAACGACGTCCTAAATATGTTTCATCTAAATCTTCAACTTTTATTGTTTCAGATAAATCAAACAATTTTAATAAGTCATCGTCAGATGAAAATCCTAAAGCTCTTAATAATGTTGTTACAGGGAATTTCTTTTTCCTATCTATATAAGCATACATTATATCATGAATATCAGTTGTAAATTCTATCCATGATCCTCTGAAAGGTATTATTCTTGCTGAATAAATTCTTGTTCCGTTTGAATGAAAAGTATCATCAAAAAATACGCCTGGAGAACGATGTATTTGATTTACTACAACTCGCTCTGCACCATTGATTATGAATGTACCACGATCAGTCATTATAGGTATAGAACCTAAATAAACTTCTTGTTCTATTGTTTCGCTATATTCTTCTGATTCTTTGTCTGTTTTACTGGACAAACGCAAACGTGCTTTTAATGGTTTTGCATAAGTAAGTTCTCTTGTAGTACATTGACTCTCCGTTAGTTTAGGTTTTTCTGTTGAATAATCTATAAATTCAAGTTGATATAACCCTGAAGCATCTACAACAGGAAAGTTAGCTAAAAAAGCAGCTTGTAATCCTATTGGTTTTCTTTCTGAAGGAGGAACATCTTCTTGCAAAAAATCCTTGAATGACTTTAGTTGTACATCTAACAAATCAGGATAATGAGCTTGTTTGTCTAAACGAGAAAATGTAATACGTGGTCTAAGACGTATTAAATTATCTTCATTTTCTAAAATACGCAAATTATTAGAATTGTTATTGTCTTTATATTCATTAAACATTTGGAGCGTATCTGAAGCTGTTTTTAAGCTTTCTTCTATTTGAGATGGATTTTCACTCATTGTTTGTCCTTTTGTTTTGTGAAAATGTTTTTATTTCTTTATAATTGTTTAGTTTGTATTTATATTCAAATTTTATAAAAAATAAAGAATTACGATTAGAACTAAAATACTGATATTTGGATCATAATTCTTAAAGATATTTAATAATTAAGTTTTTTTATAAAATTTAATTGCACGGGCAGTAGGAATCGAACCCACAACCTACGGTTTTGGAGACCGTCACTCTACCAGTTGAGCTATACCCGTAATTTATGTATATAATATACAATAGAACTACGAGTTATTTGTCCTCGTAGTTCTATAGAATTTATGATAATTATTAACTTATTTTAATGTAATTTTAGCACCAGCAGCTTCAAGTTTTTTCTTGAGTTCTTCTGCTTCTTCTTTAGCACAACCTTCTTTTACATTCTTTGGAGCGCCTTCTACAAGATCTTTAGCTTCTTTTAATCCAAGACCTGTAATTTCACGAACAGCTTTAATTACATTTAATTTATTTGCACCAACTTCAGTTAATTCAACGTTGAAATCAGTTTTTTCTTCTGCAGCTTCTGCAGCAGCAGCTGGAGCAGCAGCACCAACCATTACAGGTGCAGCAGCTGTAACGCCAAATTTTTCTTCCATTAATTTTTTTAACTCTGCAGCTTCTGCGAGTGTCAAGTTTGATATTTCTTCTAACAAGTTTTCAATGTTAGCAGCCATTTTTATACCTATAAATTTTAAAGTTTCAAAAAAATTATTTTATATTTTATATTTTTAGTAGCTATTTTTTATTACGCTGCTTTTTTCTTCGCTACTTCTTCAATAAGAGAAGCTAAATCTCTTATTACAGCGTTTATTGAACCAACGATACCAGAAGCAGGAGATTGTAATGAACCTAATATTCCTGCCATTAAATCGGCACGTGATGGTAAAGATGCAACTAAATTGAGTTGCTTTCCGTCGTATAGTTGTCCTTCTATAAGTGCTGCTTTTAGACCGAGGCAACCTGTTTTATCAAAAACTTTTTTGATAATTTTTGCAGGTGCTGTTGCATCATCGCCTGCTAAAACCATTGCTGTTTGACCGCTTATTTTTTCAGCCGGCATTTCTATACCTAATTCTTTTAAAGCTAAAAGAATTAATGTATTTTTAGAAACTAACATACGAGAATTTATATTTTTAAATTCTTTTCGTATTTCATTTGTTTCTTTTGAAGCTATTTTTGCAAAATCTACAAAATAGATGCCTTGTACATCTTTTAGCACTTCTACTAGGCCAGCAACTACCGCTTTCTTTTGTTCTTTATTAGCCATAATACTGCGTCTATGTAGTAGTATATTTAAATAATATTTATCGGTTTTTATAATAGAAGCTGCCGATAAATGAGTGCGTAACACAAATTACAAATATAAAAAATAATAACAATATATACAAATAAAAAATTTTATTCACAAAAATTTTTTATTATATTTTTCATATTATGATATTGATTGATATTATTATTGTTTATTGATTATTTGAATTGTTTATTAGAGTAATTTATTTTTGTGGAAGATTAGTTTTTTATTAGAATAAGGGAAAAATAGTTATATTCTTCCCTTATATCTAATAGTTATAAAATTATTATGATTATCTAAAATATTATTGTCCGAGATATACTTTTAATTTTTTGCTGCGTGAAGTATGACGTAATCTTCTAACTGCTTTTTCTTTTATTTGTCTAACTCTTTCTCTTGTTAAATTAAATTTTTCTCCAATTTCTTCCAATGTTAAAACAGATCCATCTAATCCAAAATAAAGTTTTATAACCTCAGCTTCACGTGGAGAAAGTGTATTTAACATTTGTTTAACTTCTATTTGTAATGATTCATAAATTAATTCTGCGTCTGGCGCTGGTTGTTGAGTGTTAGGAAGTATATCTAATAATTTATTATCCTCACCTTGAATTATTGGAGCATCAACTGATAGATGTCTTCCTGATATTTTTATAGTGTCAATTATATCATTAATAGACATATTTAATTGTTCTGCTAATTCATTTACAGTTGGTTCTCTTTCATATTCTTGTTCTAATCTACTAAATTCTTTTCCAATTTTATTTAAAGCACCTACTCTATTTAATGGTAATCTAACAATTCTTGATTGTTCTGCCAATGCTTGTAATATGGATTGTCTTATCCACCATACAGCATAAGATATAAATTTAAAACCTAATGTTTCATCAAATCTATTTGCGGCTTTAATTAATCCAAGATTACCTTCATTGATGAGATCACCTAAAGTAAGACCTTGATTTTGATATTGTTTTGCAACAGATACAACAAAGCGTAAATTAGCTTTTACTAAACGTTCTAATGCGATTGTTGCTTCAGGTCCGCCAGCTTTGATTTTTTTTGCTAATTCAATTTCTTGTTCTGAATTTAACAATTCTACTTTACCTATTTCTTGTAGGTACTTGTCAAGGGATTGACTTTCTCGATTGGTGTATTGTTTAGTTATTCTCATTTTACTATGTACGTTTTAATTTTGTAAATATTTAAATATTTTATATGAAAATATTAACCAATTATTTATTAAATAACAATCGTTTAATGTGATATATTTAATAATTGGATATATAAATTAATACGATAATAATTTTATATTTTGTTATAATTTGTTTTTAATTTATATTTACAAAATAAAACAATTAAAAATTAAAAAATAATAAATAGAAAACTATTTCGTATAGTACTAAAAAATAAATATACGAAAAAAAAGTTTAAAAGTTTTAAAAATAAAAGTAATTTTTTGTAATTTTGATTATATTATAATTTCAAGATATAAAAATGGTTTCGAAAATTAAACTTGTTGAGGTTAAATCCGATTTAGGTGGAAGGCGTGCTGGAGCTAGTTTAGGTATAGATGCTATAAGAATAGCTTCTTATAAAAATCCAAATAATTTTGGTTTCTTTAGAAGGTTTGAAAATGAATGTTATGCAAGAATAAATGCTGACAATCAGTTATTTAATCGACCAAATAAACATATTTATTCAAAAAAAATAGAAGAAATCATAAAAATATATAATGAAACTGCTAATGCGGTATCTGATGGAATAAAAAATTGTGATTTTACCATTGTTATAGCTGGTGATCATAGTTCTGCGGGTGGAACAATTGCTGGTATAAAAAAAGCTAATCCTAATAAAAGAATAGGAGTAGTATGGATTGATGCTCACGCAGACGTTCATACACCTTATACTTCTGATTCTGGAAATATGCATGGTATGCCTATCGCTACAGCAATAGATGATGATAATTTAGAATGTAAATTTAATGATGTAGACGAAGAAACTGCTGAGCTTTGGGAAAAAATAAAATCTGTTGGTGGAACAAAAAAGAAATTAGATTTGTCTGATGTTGTTTATGTTTCTTTGAGAGATTATGAAGTTGCAGAAAGTACTTTAATAAAAAAATACAATACTAAAGTAATTAGAACTATTGATTTACGTCTATTAGGTGCTAATGAAACAGCTCATTCAATCATTAAATCATTGTCCCATTGTGATATTATTTATGTTTCTTTTGATGTTGATAGTTTAGATACTACTGTATCAATGGGAACTGGTACACCAGTAGCAGATGGTCTTTTTGTTCATGAAGCAAAAGAACTATTAAGAGTATTGTCAAGTTATGATAAGGTTAAATGTATAGAAATTAGTGAAATTAATACTACTTTGGATAGTGGAAATAAAATGGCTGAAGCTGCATTTGAAATTCTCTCAGCTGTCTGTAGAACAATTGACATAAGATTTGCTCTTCATAATTAAACTATTATAAATTTTTTTATAAAATAGATAGGATGGTATGGCTGTTAAAGTATGTTGTTATAAAAAAATTATATTCTTGCTCTCATTGATATTTTTACAATTTATTATATCAGGATGTAGTGTAGGAGTTTTATTAAAAGAAGCCATACCTGGTGGTGAAAATTTAGTAGTTGTTATGCCTTTTAAGGATGACGATTATGACTGCAATATTAATGTAGAAGCACTTTTAATAGATAAAGGATATAATATCTATAGTGGTAAATTATTATTAGAAGAATGTCTTTTGTCAATGAATAAAAAACTTGAAGAAATATCTATTGATGAATTTATAAATTTTGCTGCAACAAGAAATATAAATAAAGTAATCTTTGGTACTGTAAAATATGAATGGCAGGAAGGCTCTTATTCTAAACCAGGTCTTGAATTTGAACGCGATAAATTAATAGAAGGTAATTATGCAATAATTGACTGCCAATGGATAGATGTAAAAACTAAAAAATATGAAAAAATTATCTCTAATCATAGATTAAAAAAAATCCCTCTCGGAATGCCTGAAAATATTTTTAGTGCACCTTCATTTTCTTTATAATCGTAATAATTCTTTTAAATTAAGTAAATAATAATATTTAAAATAAAGTAATTATAATTTTCGTCAAGAATTTTTTTTATTTTTTTTATATTTATTATGAATTTTTCATTTTTTGTTATTATATTAGATATTCTATAAGAAGGCATTTTTTAAAATTTGCATTTTTACAGAGTTTTTACAGAGTAATGGATAGAATTAATGGATTAATTTTTAATATTTAATTATAAGTAGATACATAAAATAAATATAAATAGATACAATTTGGTTTAATACTATGAAATAATATATTTTATTCAATAGTTTAATATAACAACAATGTTTGATAAAAATATATAAATAGTATTGAAGTTTTAACTTTATTTTATTGATATTAAAAAAATATTTTGACTATTAATAAGAATCAAGGCTTATTAAAAATTATAATATAATAGTTGTTAATATATGCTGTATATTGTGGTATAATAGGTTGAAATATAAATTCTAATCGTTTTAGAATTATTAATTTTATATTAAAAAATAATTCATTCTAATTAATTTAGTTTTTGAAAAGTTAATAATTTAATAATTTAATAATATATACATAATTATAATAATTTTATTGAATATTTATAATTACGAATAATCAGATAATTCAATCAATATATTATTGGTTTATTTGTTGTTTTATTATTAATGCAATTTTAAAAGCTAATTTCTT
Source organism: Bacteroidota bacterium (assembly GCA_017428585.1). Taxonomy (GTDB): domain Bacteria; phylum Bacteroidota; class Ignavibacteria; order Kapaibacteriales; family UBA2268; genus JAAYTD01. The sequence goes on from JAFRQN010000010.1 coordinate 7,096, forward strand.
CCCTTTACTCATGTTTAATTCTATTTAATATAGATAATATTTCATAATTTAAAATATAATTTTAATGTATTAATTTTTAATGATTTTTTTTGGAGTACAAATTTATGCGTAAGCTAATTGTATTATTATCCTTTATAGCGGTATTAGCACCTGCTTCCGTATTTGCAAGTATTTACGGTATATTGGCAGGTAAAGTAGTTGATACTGATGGTAAAGGTATAATAGGTGCAACTGTGTTAGTAGAAGGCACCACTCGTGGAACTAATGTTCGAGCAAGGGATGGTAGTTTCACAGTTTCCAACATTCAAGCCGGCAGCTATACTGTAAGAGTACGTGCTGTTGGTAAGTCTGAATACAGAATGACTGTTAGAATTTCTGCTGACCAAACAACAAATATTAGCGTTGTCTTAAAAGATGATGCTGTACAAATGGATACCGTTGTTGTTATTGGTACCAATCCTGGTGATGGTAAAGTCGATGTTAATCATATCGGTTCTGTAACTACAATGTCCAGTGAAGAAATTACAAGACAAACTGGTGCTGATTTAGCATCTGTTATTGGACTTAGTGCTGGTGTATCCAGTGGTAGCGGCGGTTTTGCAATTCGTGGTAGCCGTTCTGAAGAAACTCAAATCAGAGTCGATGGTTTAAGTGTTGGTAACCAATTTACTGGTGGTTATGGCAGCGGTGGTTCATCTTACTTCCCAATGGTTTCTACATATGCAACAGAAGAAGTTCAAGTTATTACAGGTAACTTTGCTGCTGAATATGGTGAAGCACAAGGTGGTGTGGTAAATACTGTTGTAAAACAAGGTCGTACAGATCGCTATGAAGGACATATTTATTGGCAAACTGATGTTGGTGCTTTATATGGTTCTCAAGCAGACGGCGTTGAAATTAGAAAAGTAGATAACGAATATAGAATTTTCAATTCTGGAGATGGTCTTGATTTATTAAGTTCTGATTATTTTGACCTCGACTTTGGTTTCGGTGGTCCTCTTAAATTTATCAACGATCGTACTACATTCTATATTACTGGTAACTATAGAAACTCAGATTATTCTGCAGGATATGATATCAGAGACCCTTGGGGTAATTCAAGAGTTCATTTGCCAAATGATCAATTCTGGAGAAAAAATTTACAAGCAAGATTACGTTTTGGTATTACAAATGATATCTCTCTTGTTTTAGGTGGTCAGTATGGTATATCTAATTCAGAAAATGCTTCTACAGCTTGGATGTACAGTAATGAAGTTGGTACACCTTATCTTGATGCAGATGGTAATGTTTCACCTTATGGAACTCCTACTGAAAATGGTATACTTCAACGTATTGCAAAAAATAGCGTAACAAATAAATTTGTAACAAACATTATGGCTCGTTTAAATCACACTTTAAGTGATAGAAGTTTCTATGAAATTACAGTTTCTAATACTTCTAATAATGACGAGACAGGTAGACGTGTTGGTGCAAATTCACCTAACTTCTTAACTGGATTTGAAATTATGGAAGCCGTTGATCAATGGATCGTTGATGGTAGTACTTGGAAACCAGCTATTGATAATGCTGGTAAAATTACTGGTGATAAAATCATCGACTGGGCTTCTCCTGTAACTTATACTGGTCTTTCTAAAGATGGTTATTGTAACTCTACATGGACTGGTATTAATCCTCTTACTGGTTATTATGAAGGTAACTTATATTCTCAAAGTACTATGAATCCTTGGGGTATTACTGGTCGTGCTTATTCTGGTGGTGCTTCTGGATTTGACTTTAGATATGGTAGCTACTGGCAAGTAGATGGTAACTATAGCTTGTTTAATGTTAAAACAGGTGAATTTACTCATAACTTCAAAACAGGTTTTGAAGCTAACTTCTCTACTTTACATAGACATTATAACAGCAATCCTTCAAACGGTAATCCTGTTTATGATATTTATACTGATAAATGGGGCGGAAATATCTATGCTGATAGTTTGAAAGAATATAATAAAACAAGTAAACCTATGACTCAAACAAAAATAGGTGCTTATATCCAAGATCAAATTACTTACAAAGGTATCGTATTTAATCCTGGTTTAAGATTAGACATCCTTGATCCTCAATCTAAATACAGAGTTGTTGATCCTGTTAAACCTCAATTCATACCTATTTCTTCTGATACTGGTTTTGCTGATGCTTCTATTAAATATCAAATTAGTCCAAGAATTAGTATAAACTATCCTATCACTGAAATGTCATACGTTGCTATTTCTTATGGTTTATTCTTCCAAAGTCCTATGCAACAATATATGTATGATAGATTTAATGCTGAATCAATATCTGGTACTGTAGCTTATTTAGGTGATCCTAATATGGATGCTCAACAAACTAATCAATACCAAGTAAGTTATAAAAATCAATTATCAGATGAATTCGCTCTTGGTGTAACTGTTTATTATAAAGACGTTTATAATCAATTAGGTGTACAACAAGTTCTTACTGCTCCTGATGCATATTTCCAATATGCTGTATGTGAGTATGGTACTTCTAAAGGTCTTGAAATAGAACTTAATAAGTTCATGGCTAATAATTTTGCATTTAATCTTAATTATGCATTAGCATTCAATAATACAACTTCAAGTGGTGTTACAAGTAATGCTGGTGTTATAGAAGATCCTTATTCAAAGAAACTTACTTTCCCACTTGCTCCTTATCCAGCTTCAAGTGATATTAGACATCAAGTTAAGGGTAGTTTAACTTTCCAATGGTTTAGAAATGAAGGTCCAACTATTGGTAAACTAAAAGTATTACAAAATACAATGCTTACTCTTTCTCCTTACTGGAGAACAGGTAGCCCTTATACTCGTACAAGTATCTCAGGTCAAGCTTTAAGTGAAATCAATGCTTATCGTGCTCCTAACTATTGGAGTGTTGATGCTAAAGTTGAAAAAGCATTCTTCTTAAGAGACTGGTTCGGTGAAAGTTTCGGAAATACAAGATTTGCTGTATTTGCTAATATTTATAATATATTTAACCTCAGAGGTCCTATCAGTTTCTATACTACAACTGGTGACCCTGATGATGATGGTTCTTCTTTAAATAACGTGAAAATTGGTAACTTCTTATATACTCCTTACTACGAAACAGCAAATTATGCAAACGCTTCTTCTTTCGCTGTTGATCAATATGATATATATGGCAACAGACTTTATAGTAGAGACGCTGACTTCGATGGTAATGGTATCGTTACTCAAGAAGAAAAATATCAAAGTTACTTAAATTATGTAGAAATGGGAATTTCAGCACGTAGTTGTTATCAAACTCCTATCCGTGTTGCAGTTGGTGTATTATTAACATTTTAATTAATTATTTAAAGGTTTAAAAATGAATAAAACAAAAGTTATATTATCATTATTGTTAGCTTTCTTGCTGGGTACTACTTTTGCTTTTGCAGATATAGCTCCTGAATTTAAGAAAGACAATGATGAATTACAAAGAAGTGTATATGGCTTTTATGATCTTCAAAGAAATACTGTTAGTAATATAGAATTTGCAATAACTAACACGGGTATTCTTTTTTATGATCAAGCAAAAAGCCGTGGTACAGGTATTTGGCCACGTGGTTCCGTTAACTATTATGTTTTCGGTGGTGGTATTTGGGTTGGTGCTCAAAAGAAAAAATATTTAACAGATGATAATGGTAATTATATTGATTCTGTTTATACTGATACTATTGTTAGTTGGGATAGAACAAGACCAGAAATCGTCAATGGTGATACTATCGGTTACTATACTAAAACTGAATATGTACAAAAAACAGTTCGTAAACATGAAAACCAAATTATTATGGAAGTAACTTACAACCCTAATAATGCTCAAACTTTCATGGTTCCTGGTCGTATCGAAGATGGTGCTGGTGCTCAAACTACTGATGTTTCTAAATATAGAGTATTCTTCTCTATAGATTATAATTCAGGTGATGGTACTCCTCTTGTTGAAGAAAGTGCTCCTATCTGGCCTATTTGGGACTCAAGTGAAAATGATGAAGATACTTTGAAATATGATAGATATTTCGGTTGGTATATTCATGATGAAGCTAAACGTAATGTTGCTACTTATCCAAAAGGTCCTGCTTTTATATCTGGTGAAGATATCTTCTGTACTTACAAAGATACTGATTTATCAAGATATACAAGCTTCGGTGGTGCTTCAACTCTTAAAGCTAAAGGTTATCCTCTAAATATACAATATGAACAAATGGTATATTCTTGGGGTTTCGGTGATTATAGAGACTTTATCTTTATTAAATACGAACAACAAAATTTAAGTACTGATACTTTATGGAATATGTGGCTTGCTCCTGTATTCGACGTGGATATTGCTTTCGCTAATAACCCTTCAGCAGGTGCTGCTAACGATAGATGTTCTTTCTATGGTATGGAAGGTAAAAAATTACCTGAACTTCCAGATCCAGAAAAAGCTAAGAAAAACTTCGCTTATCAATGGTCTGATGGTGATAGAGGTGAACAAGGTCGTGGTTTTGGTTATGTAGGTTTCGTATTCCTTGAATCACCTGCTGTTATCCAAGACTCTTTAGATATAGATGAATATAGCGGTAATGTATTAAGAATTAAAACTGATTCTACTGGTTTCGTAAGAAAAGATAAAAGATTCTATAATACTGATGAACAATTAGGTTTGGTTACTTATAGAAACTGGTCTATAAGCGATGATAAAAAAGAAGACTTTGAAATGTATCAATATATCTCTGGTGCAGAAACTGATGGTGATACTGGACCTGGTGATAAACGTTACATGATGGCAACTGGTCCTTTCAATTTAAGACCAGGTGATACTTCTCGTACAGTTGTTGGTTTAGTTCTTGCTGGTACTGGTAAAGGCGGTGATGCTGATGGTACTGATGAAGACTTAACTGAACTTGTTAGAAAAGTTGACTTCGCTCAAACTGTTTATGATAACAACTTTAGAGCTCCTCAACCTCCTTGGAGAGCAAATATCACTGAATGGGTTCCTCTTAATAATGGTATGATTATTAAATGGGATGATGAATCTGAACGTTCTGATGATAAATATGAAAGCGGTCTTGACTTCTTAGGTTATAGAATTTATAGAGCAAGACGCTCTAACCTTGATACTTTTGATGTTAATAATATCGCTCCTTCAACTGCTTATCCAAGTGGTAAAGGTCCTTTAGGTTGGAAACTTGTTGCTGAATATAATTTGCCATTGCCATTCTATAAAACTCAATCAGGTTATGGTAAAACAAGCACAACAGATACATATTATGGTATTGACTCTTTAATGGCAATCGGTCCTTATTGGGTAAATTCTGACTCTCTTGATATTAATGCTATTAGAGTAATGAGAATACCTGTTGGTGCAAGTATATATTCACCTAGCTTATTAGCTCAAACTATTGCTGAAAAAAATACTTCTTATTTCCCTAAATTAGCAGCTTCTGGTTTCTATGATGATGCTGAATATGGTAATAGAATAGTTCCTGTATTTAATAATATTGATACTGCTGCTGAAGCAGG
>JAFRQN010000065.1 GCA_017428585.1 Bacteroidota bacterium
AAAACGCCGATAATAAAAAAAATACGTTTTCTCGACGTGATTTTCTTAAGTTTTTTGGTATTATGAATTTAGGTTTGCTTGGAATGCAAATTCCTAAAGCAGCAGCTCAGGATTATTATAGATTTAACTTAAACAATACAGACTTTGTTTCTAACAAGGAATATGCTAAGTCAGATATAATACTGCCTGATACATTAAAAAAAGGTGATACTGTTGCTTTTGTAGCACCTGCAAGTCCTGTTTCTAAAGGTCAGATAACAAGGTATGTAAATTATTTTAAGGATAAGGGCTGTAATGTTGTAATAGGTGATACAATCCTTAATCAAAAAAATGATTATAAATATTTGGCGGCAAGCGATGAAATACGGGCAAATGAATTAAATTATTATTTCAGGGATAAAGATGTAAAAGCGATTATTTGTGGACGCGGTGGTTATGGAATAATTAGAATATTAGACTTGCTGGATTATGAAGCATTACGCAAATATCCTAAAATTATAATGGGATATAGCGACATAACTGCTTTGTTGATTGCAGTATACAGAAGAAGCGGCATCATTACTTATCATGGTCCTGTTGGTGTAAGCAATTTAACGGAAGAACATAAGAAAAATTTAGATCAAACACTGTTTTCAAAAGAGGATAAAATTGTTTATAGTATTCCTGATATGAAAACGATATGTCCTGGCGAAACAACAGGTGTTTTGCAGGGTGGTAATCTAACATTAATTACTGCTGCGATGGGTACTAAATATTCTATGCAGCAAACTAATGCTTTGTTATTTTTGGAAGATGTTTCTGTACTTGCTCATGAATTTGATCGTATGCTAAATCAATTGCTGATCGCAAATAAATTAAGAAATTGCAAAGGTATTATGTTTGGTAAAATGAGCGGCCTCAATAAACGAGGCAATTTCTATCCTAATAAAGCTTATACTATTTTAGAGGTAATGACTGAAGTAACAAAAGATCTAAATATTCCTGTTGCTTATGATGTTCCATTTGGTCATGTTGAATCTACTGTAATTTGTCCAATAGGATTGAACGCTTATTTGAATACAGAAAAAAAATATATTGAAATATCAAAAAAACTGCCTTGCTAGTTTTTTATAAAAAATTAAAGACATTAAATTCTTATAAATTATAAACTGTTTGTTAAAATTATGGTACTTGATAATGCTAAGCCTGACGCTATGGCAAATAATGAATGTAACTGTCAATACTGTGCAGTAAAAGATTCTATCGCATCAGATAAAGCAAACCCTAATTGTGCTGTTGTTGGTGTTTATGGACATCCGCAAGCATCATTAATGGCGTATTATATGCTGCATTCTTTACAGCATCGTGGACAAGAATCAACGGGCATAACAACTTTTTATGAATGCACAACCTTGGATAATAAAAAGGAAATGAGGTATGTTAGCCATCATGCACAAGGTCTTGTACTTGAAGCTTTTTCTAATCCAAGAATTTTTTCCCATAAATTAATTGGTAATATGGCAGTAGGTCATAATAGATATGCTACAACAGGCGCTAATACTGCCAACAATATACAACCGCTTAATATGAGATACCATTCTGGTATTTTATCTGTTGCTCATAATGGCAATTTATCAAATACCAATACATTAAGACGCCAGTTGCAAAATAAAGGATCTATTTTTCATACTTCTACCGATACTGAATTGTTCTTACATCTAATTGCTCATAGCAAGAAAAATACTCAAATTGAGCAAATCAGAGAAGCACTTTCTATTGCAAAAGGAGCGTATTCACTTGCTATACTTACAGAAAATGCTTTAATTGCTGCTCGTGATCCTCATGGTGTAAGACCACTAAGCGTGGGAAGAAAAAAATTGGACAATGGCAATTATGCTTATTTTGTAGCTTCTGAAACCTGTGCTTTTGATATGATAGGAGCTGAAGAAATTCGTTCTGTTATGCATAACGAAATTATTGTTATTGATGATAATACAATAAAAACAGGTGAAATTAAATCATTTAAGATACAAGAAGAAACTCCTATAGCAAAACATTGTATTTTTGAATATATTTATTTTGCAAGACCTGATAGTCGTGTATTTGGACATAATGTAGATCAAGTAAGAAGAAAATTAGGTAAAAATCTTGCTTTGGAAAAACCTGTAATGCCAACAGAAGATGGTAAAAAGGTTACTGTAATTGCTGTCCCAGATAGTGCTAATACTGCTGCTTTAGGTTATGCAAGAACTAATCAAAAACAAGGTATAGATTCTGTATTTGAAATCGGTCTGATTAGAAGTCATTATGTAGGACGAACTTTTATACAAGCTGGACAGGAAAACCGTGAATTTAAGGTAAAGAGCAAATTCAATCCAGTAAAAGGTGTAATAGAAAATAGAAATATTGTTGTTATTGATGATTCTATTGTAAGAGGAACTACTTCTAAATCCCTTGTAAAATTATTAAGAACAGCAAATCCTGCACAGTTGCACATGAGAATTTCATCGCCTCCAATTACTTCGCCTTGTCATTACGGTATGGATTTTCCTCATAAAAAAGAATTAATTGCTAATTCATTTAATAATGAAGATGAAATTGGTGAAGCATTAAATGTGGATTCTTTGCATTATTTATCTGTTGAAAAACTAATGGAATCTGTTCCGCATGATGAAGGAATCGATTATTGTACTGCTTGTTTTACAGGTGTATATCCTATAGAACTTGAACCAGAATTGGAACATTAATAATAAAAATTTTTTTATTTGTTAGAATATTTTTATAAATTAAAACCTCTTAATATATACTATTATAGGGGTTTTTATTTTATATAATATTTTATTTTGCGGACAATAAAATGAAAAAAATTAAAATATTTTTAAAAAAAATTTGGTGAATTCGAAAAAAAGTATTAAGTTTGTATTCTTGATTGACGCAGGGAAAGAGCGGGGCGAGAAAGAGAAGCGGAGA